>JADFNA010000061.1 GCA_022563625.1 Candidatus Zixiibacteriota bacterium | reverse complement strand
GCCTGGTTTAGCTTCCGTGCGTGTCATAAATATAACAAGAAAGGCGCACATGAGCGCGCAGGCATGACATCACAAGACAGGTCATATCTGGCCCTCGACACTTCGGGGAATTCATTTCGGGTATGCGCCCTCCACGGCTCAGAGACTTTTGTGCGGCATTCGATGGACGGTTCTGAACGAGCATCCTTGCCCGAACTTGTGTCAGGGGCGCTGGAAGATGCGAATCTGGATTTCAGCGCTCTGGCGGGAATCGCCGTTTCCAGTGGTCCCGGGTCATTCACCGGATTGCGCGTCGGCCTGTCTTTCGCCAAAGCAATCGCCCTGTCCCGGAATATTCCGCTTTTGGGAATAAGCTCATTTGAGCAAGCGCTGGATTCTGAAATAGTGAAACGCTGCGGGAATATAGAACTGATGTTGATTCATATGAAAGCCGAATCGTATTATGTGTATGCGCCCGGCGGCCCTTTTGATCCGGAGGGTATCCGCGTAGCCGGGATAGCTGAAATTTCACGGGAGTCAGCGATCAGAGGGGGACAGGATCGGCCCGCAGGCCAGTACTGCTTTATTGACTCCCCGGCCCCGGAGGCTTTTCTTACCGATTGCGGTAACGCAGACCGGACGGTGATGGTCCCACTTGAGATAACCGACCTGGCGCGACTGGCCGGCCAAAGATTTGATAGAAACGAAGTTGTCGATTGGCGGCGAATTGAACCGCTCTATGTCCAGCGTTCGAATGCGGAGATAAACTTTGACGCTCGCCAGGGAAAACAGACTGATGCCGGTTGATATTCATTATATCGTTCGCCAGATGCGCGATTCTGATATCGAAGCGGTGGTGTCACTCGAAAGCGAGATATTTCCCGACGCTTGGCCCGCAGAATCATTTCGTGAATCAATGGATGTCTCTGACGGCGGCGGCCTGATCGTGGAGTCAAAAAACGGCCCCGCCAGAAAGCTATTAGCCTATGCTTGTTACTACAGCGCGGCCGGTGAAACACATGTAACAAATCTCGCGGTGGCGCCGGATTACCGGCGCCGGGGAATCGCCAACAAAATTCTAGCATCACTAAATGAAAAGGCGAAAACTTCGCTGTCCGATGCGATTTTTCTCGAAGTGCGCGCCTCGAATGGACCTGCAATAAAACTGTATGAAAGCCGCGGATTTCAGGAACTGTACCGCAGAAAAAACTATTATCATGATCCGCGCGAGGATGCGGTCGTTTTTGTGCTTGAATTTTCCAGCACAGCAAAACACCGTGGCGGAGCCAAATCGGTGAACACATCGATCAGTCAGCGCGCCGAAAAACCGTAAAGCTAATAGAACAACCAGGCGTATACTATGGAGTGGTTTAAAAAATCGAAACCCGCGCTGGTCAGCCAGCCCAAAAAAGAGATCCCCGACGGTCTCTGGACGCGTTGTGATTCTTGCTCCGATATTATTTACACCAAGACACTTGAAGAGTCGCTCTGGGTCTGTCCGAATTGCAAATATCATTTTCGCATCTCCAGCAAGAAATATATTCAACTGCTTCTGGATGACGGCCATCTGGAAGAGCTGGACCAGAATCTACGCAGCGGCGATCCGCTCGGATTCCGTGATTCAAAAAAGTATCCTGACCGGGTTAAAGCTGCGCAACAGAAAACCGGCCGCAATGACGCCGTGTCCTCCGGGCTGGCGAAAATCGACTCAATTCCAATTTCTTTTGCGATCATGGACTTTTCGTTTATCGGCGGCTCGATGGGTTCTGTTGTCGGAGAAAAAATCGCCCGTGCAATCGAGCGGGCCCTTGAGCGCAAGATTCCTTTGCTGATTGTGTCATGTTCAGGCGGCGCCCGGATGCAGGAAGGGATACTGTCTTTAATGCAGATGGCCAAAACGTCGGCGTTGCTGGGCAAGTTTTCCGAAACTCGCCTGCCGTTTATTTCGCTGCTGACGCATCCGACAACGGCCGGCGTAATGGCCTCGTATGCGTCGCTGGGCGATGTGAATATCGCCGAGCCAAAAGCGCTGCTGGGATTTGCGGGGCCGCGAGTTATTCAGCAGACAATCGGACAGGAACTCCCGGAGGGTTTTCAATCATCCGAGTTTTTCATGGAAAGAGGGTTCCTCGACAAAATTATAGAGCGAAAAGACCTGCGCAAAACGATCAGTTTGTTACTTCAGTATATGTACAATTAGTATCCACGCCGATTTCTTCCATGAAAACTGTCGCACAGGCGCGGTTTCATGCCGCCGAAAAGTTTATCGCATCCCGCGAGTTTTTCGGAATGAAGCTGGGCCTGGAAAATATCACCGAGTATGCCGCAGCGCTGGGGAATCCGCAGCTAAACTACCCGTCAGTTCATATCGCCGGCACAAATGGCAAAGGCTCGACGGTTGTTACAGTCGGGGCAATTCTGAGACAGGCCGGATACAAAACGGGAATATTTACCTCGCCGCATCTGGTTGATTTTCGTGAGCGCATCCGGGTTGATGGGCAAAAAATAGAAAAGCGCTTTGTCAGCGCTTTTGTTGAGCGCCAGCGAAATGAGATTCGCAGAAGGCGAATAACTTATTTTGAAGTCATGGTTGCCCTTGCGGCCAGCTATTTTGCCAGTCGAAAAGTTGACATTGCGATATTCGAAACCGGCCTGGGCGGACGCCTGGATGCAACCAACATTCTTGACCCGCTGGTTTGTGGAATCAGTGAAATCAGCTTTGACCACACGAGTATTCTTGGCGCCACACTGCCGAAAATCGCCCGGGAAAAAGGTGGAATATTTAAGCAAGGCATATCGGCCGCCCTGGGAGTGATGCCGCAACGCGCCAGACAGACGCTGCAGCGAATTGCGCATAGCCGAGCTGTCCCGCTTCTGAAACTGGTCACCTGCCAGGCGGCGCTCAAACTGTCGGCTTCAATGCGCCTGCCAGGGGCCTGCCAGATAGACAATCTGCGCCTGGCGCTGACAATAATCAAACAACTTCGCCGGGCAGGCTATACAATTCCTGACAGCGCCGTTCAGCGCGGACTATGCGCGGTACGCTGGCCGGGACGCTTTCAAATTCTGCGCGGAGTAAACGGTTCAACTATCATTCTCGATGTCGCTCATAATGAATCCTCAATCAGGGCCGCAGTCCAGACGTTTCGCGAGCGCTATCCGGGCAGGCGGGCAGTGATTGTTGTCGGGCTGGTCAAAAATAAATCTCATAAAAACGCGCTGGCGTTGCTAGAAAAAATCGCACAAGAGTTCGTTGTCACCCGTCTGCAAACCCGGCGTACGCTTGAACCGGAAGAACTTGCTTCCTGTCTGACAGATTTTGATGGCCCGGTTACCATTGTGCGCTCGCCGCGCCGCGCCGCCGCCCGTGCGCTCGCCGGCCTGGGACACGAAGAAATGGCCCTGATAATCGGCTCGCATTATCTGGTAGGTGACTTTCTCAAGAATCGCTCATCCTTGCTACCTTGATCTTGCTGCTACATGTGCGCCTCTTGCGCATCCTCCGCTTTCGACTGGCGATTTTCTCAGTCAGGCCGATATCAAGACAGACGTATTGTTCGTTTTTCACAATTTCGTTTTGCATATCTCTGAAACCGGCGCGCTCAGGTCCTGATGGTCGAAACCACCAAAAAATTGAAGTCCTCAGAAAGCGGAATGGACAGATCACCCGCTCAGGCTGATCTGGAGCGGATTCTGCTGGTTGATGACTCCCCGGAAGCGCTGGATGTTATGCGCTCGCTGCTCGAAGAAGACAACTTCGAAGTAGTCAGTTTTACCGACGCCGAGGAGGCCTGCCAGGCGATGCAAAACTCCCATTTTGATTTCATTCTTAGTGATCTAAAAATGCCGAAAGTTGACGGTATTGAACTTCTCAGGCGTGCCAAAGACAGTGATGAGAGCGCCTGTGTCATTTTGTTTACCGGACACGCGACAGCTGAAACTGCCGTAGCTGCAATCAATCTCGGCGCCTACGACTATCTGCTCAAACCGGTAGATTTCAACCAGCTCCGGGTATCATTAAACCGTGCGCGTGACCGCCGCCGTCTGGAACTCTCCCGTGACCGGTTGCTGGAAACTCTGGAAAAATCGAATCGGCGGCTTTCTCGCACGCTTGAAGAGCTAAACGCGCTGTACGAAGCGAGCCAGTCATTGTCCTCGATAACCGATATTCATGAGTTACTAAAGAACATTCTCGGTCTGGCAGCTAGGGTTACGGAAGCGTCAATGGGTTCAGTGATGCTGGTTGATGAAACCGGTGACTTTCTGACAGTGGCGGCGGCGCTGGGTCTTGACAAAGAACTGGCCCAGCAGGTGCATCAGCCAATGGGCGAATCGATTTCCGGATACGTTGCCGACAGCGGAGAGGCGCTCCTGATTGACAATGTAGAATCAGATGCGCGTTTCAAACGCCGCAGCGCCGAACGCTATGGGAATGCATCGCTCATTTGTGTGCCGCTCAAAATTGGCGCTCGCATACTGGGTGTTATTAATCTTTCTCGCAGGTCTGATGGCGCCGTTTTCAGCCAGGCCGACCTGCGGCTGCTGGTGATGTTTGCCTCGCAGGCGGCTGTAGCGATTGACGACGCACGCCAGTTCGAGGACAAATCACGGAAACTGGCGGAGATTAAGGCCATACATGAAGTATCCGAGAGAATGATTTCGGTAAGCTCACAAGAGGAAATGCTCGAACTTGTGTTTGACACACTCGGCAAGTTGATCCCGCTGGATTTTTGTATCTGGCTGCAACATGACCCGAAGAACCAGAAACTCAGAGCGTTGGGGGCGGTCGGAGGCGAATTCACGCGCCCCGATTCAGAAAAACTTGTCATTGACGGACGCAAGTTCGATGAACCTGTGGAACTCAATATTCCGGTTGAAACATTCATGACCAGCGACAAGTGTGAGCTGGATAGTATAGCCCAGAATTGCCTGAGTGGAATCGGATTCAAGCAAACCGATTCAGGGGCGTTTATGACCGCTCCGGTCAGCAGAGACGGAGCTGTTACATATGTGTTCTGTCTTGGATCCAGCAAAATAGACGGGTACAACGCACACGAACGTTCGCTGGCGGAAATCATCGTATCCCAGGCAGCCGTGTTATATGAGAAAGAAAAAGCCGTATTGAATGCTTCGCGGCTGGTAACTATGGGTAATATGATTTCGGAAATCTCGCATGACTTGCGCAGGCCGTTGACAGCTATCAAAGGGTCTGTCGGACTGCTCCGCAAGCAAATAAAAGTGGATGGCGATGCAGCCCAACTGCTGAAAATGATGGAAGATGAGGCGCATCGGCTGAACGAACTGGTGAGTGAACTGGTTGATTTTTCCAAACCAAATAAATATGAAGCGGAGAAAACTGATTTGCGGTTGCTGGCGCTGCGGGCGCTGGAACTGGTTGCCCAGGACCTCGAGAAACGCAAGATTAGTTCGAGCGTCTCCTTCTGCGAAGGTAACTGGGAAGTGATTGTTAATAAAAACCAAATATTTGAAGCGATTTTGAATCTGCTGATGAATGCCGTTGACGCGATGCCCGATGGAGGTGAATTGACTATCACCGGAAAAATTGACCGGCCTGAGTTCAAGAATCAGGACTATCTTGCGTTGTCAATCTCTGACAACGGTGTCGGAATTAAAACCAGCGACATACCGAAATTGTTTGACCGCTACTTTACCACCAAAGAGCATGGCACAGGGTTGGGACTGGCTGTGGTTGAGCGCGTCATGAGCGCTCATGACGGGACCGTCTCCGTTGAATCAACCGAGGGAGCAGGCACGACGCTGACACTCTATCTGCCCACCGGCGCGAATCAACGCCAGGGCGCGTAATAATTACTTTTCCTGAATTTGTTGAAATATTTTTCGGCGTTGTTCTGCAGTCCGGGTGTTTCCTTATGAACAGTCCGTTCATTGTATGAACATATGAAAACTGTCGCAGGAATTAAGCTCTACTTTTCACATCCGCAGTCGATAATCTCTATTGTGCAGAGGAATGTCGCCAGATCCGGCGGAACATCCGGCGCAGATTTACGGAAGCACCTGTCACTTCAGTTGAGGAAGCGGTAATGGCGCAAAAGCAGAGCAATTTAAAAGTCCTGGTTATTGATGATGACCCGAATGTCTCGTGGATGCTCAGTAAGGGCCTCTCAGATACGTATGACTTCAAATCCGCCCGGGATGGGATCGAGGGCATTCAGATGGTCACCACCGAAGAGCCGGATTTGATTCTTCTGGATATTAAGATGCCCGGCATGAGCGGGCTGGAAGTGCTCGACAAACTGAACAAGGTTGAGCGCCGGCCCGATGTGTTAATGCTTTCAGGCCACGCCGAAACAGAGATGATTGTCGAGGCGATGAAACGCGGCGCATCGGAGTTTATTAAGAAGCCGTTTGAGGTAGAAGAAGTCGGCATTCACCTCGACGCTGCTCTGGAAAGACGGAAACTGAAGAATCAGGTCAAAGGACTCAAGGCAGAACTCAAAGCTTCGCGCCAGGAAGACATGTTTGTCGGTGAATCTGACAGCATTCTGAAAATCAAAGAGCTGGTCGAACAGGTGGCGAATTCCGAGTTGACCGTGTTGATCCGCGGGGAATCCGGGACCGGTAAAGAAATAGTTGCGCGAGCATTGCATACGAAATCCGAGCGGGCCAAGAAGCCGTTTGTCAAGGTCAATTGCGCGGCGATTCCACGCGACTTGCTGGAGGCGGAGCTGTTCGGCTATGAAAGAGGCGCGTTCACCGGAGCGCATAAGACCAAACAGGGACGGTTTGAGGTCGCCGACAAGGGTACGATTTTCCTCGATGAAATCGGGGACATGCCGCTGGAATTGCAATCAAAACTCCTGCAGGTGCTCGAACAGCAGGAGTTCGTGCGTATTGGAGGATTGACAAATATTCATGTCGATGTACGGATCGTGTGCGCCACCAACAGAGACCTCGAAGAGGCCATCGTCCGCAAAGAATTTCGCGACGACCTGTTCTATCGGCTTAATGAAATTACACTGCGCCTGCCGCCGCTGAGGACGCGCAAAAGCGATATTCCGCTATTGATAAACTATTTCGTAAACAGATACAACGAAATGTATCAGAAGTCACTACCGGACCTTTCTCATGCGGCGATTGAAAAGCTAATCAACTATTCCTGGCCCGGAAATATCCGTCAGTTAGAAAATCTGGTCAAGCAGGCTGTAGTGCGTAATGATGAGACGATAATTGACGAACTCCTGTCAGGTCCGGAATCCCAACTGGCGAAACTGGTAGCGGGCGGCGCTGACAAAATGTCCGGGACGGATCTGGCAGGGCCGTTTAATCCGGAAACTGATGGATACTCGCTCAAGAAGCGGGTTGATGTTGTCGTTTCGGCTGAGGAAAAGCGATTGATTAAGGGCGCGTTGACCAAAACAAACTGGAACCGCCGGCGCGCATCGGAGCTGTTGGAAATTAGTTATCGCTCGCTGCTGTACAAGATTAAAGAATACGAACTCAACAGTTCATCCTGAATCCCCTGTCGGTTTAAGTTCGTACGGCCCTTCTGCGATAAAGGGGCCTACCAGCCGGTGAGCTGCTCCAGGTTTCGATCCAGTTTTTCCACCCGGTCTTCAAGGTCTTTCTTTTTTACCCGTTCGCGGCCAACGATATCTTCAGGTGCATTTTGCAGAAAGTCCTGATTGCCCAATTTGCGCCCGAGTTTGTCCAGGTGGTCGCGCAGGTTGTCTAGTTCTTTTTCAAGCCGGGCGCGCTCTTTGGTGATGTCAATTAGGCCCTCCAGTGGCACGAATATCTCAGCTCCCGAAACAACAACCGACGCAGACAGCGGAGGTTTCTTTACATCGACACCGACAACCATCCGTTCAACTTTTGCCAGCGAACTGAAATAGGGCAGATGGCCTTTCAAAAGCGAGCCGAATCCCTGG
>JADFNA010000060.1 GCA_022563625.1 Candidatus Zixiibacteriota bacterium | reverse complement strand
AAGGTCTTTGCGGTAATTGTCCGCATCAGTGTCATAAGAGTTGATTTCCACCCCGCCTTCTCCCAGCGAGGCGTGTATATATTCGCCGCCGCCGATATAGATGACAACATGACCCGGCGAGAATATCAGGTAACCTGGTTGAAGATCATCGCGCTTCACTTCTTGGCCAAGCAGGCGCTGATCTTTTGTGTCACGAGGCAGGTCAACTCCGTGCATCCCGTACACCAGTTGAGTCAGCCCGCTGCAGTCCATTCCGAGCGCTGATCGTCCGCCCCACACATATGGCGCTCCCAGGAATTGCACGCAGGAGCAAATGATCGACTCTGCCAAATCATCGGTTTTATGTTCGTCCGGCGAGGAAACCCGGCACAGATCTTCCCTGTGCACTGTCCTGCGCCGCGCGTCGGGGCAGGCGATAAGAATGGTATCGCTGTGCAGATCATCCTGCGCCGGATAGACAATCGACCCGTAACTGAGAAAATACGGAGTAATTGGCGCCCCGGATTCATCCATAACTGTTGCAATCGGGCTGACCACCCGCAGTGATTTGGCGTGATCAAGCTTTTCCGCATCTTGTTCATTCAGGCCGCCCAGAGCATCAAAGCGGACCCAGCCCCGGCAGCCGTCTGATTGCTCAACATCCGTATAGCCTCCATCTGAGCGATGGACCATGACACGCTCGCCGAACAGTAGCTGCGTCTTTAACTCGGATTGAAAGTCCGGGCCGTCCCTCAAATCGACAATGTTACGAATCACCAGAGCATGTTTCATGGAGCTTTGATAGCTCCCGGGAACATCAACAGCAAGACTAAAAGTTATCTGCCTCGAAGAGGCGGTCCTGCAGACCGCTTAAAGTGATACTTTAACTGTGTTTAGCTTTCAAGCCGGGGATGGATACTCGCCCTCCACAGACGATTAACCCGGGCGCCAAGCTCCCGTCTGCTGGAATTGTTCTTGATGACGACATGCGAGATTCGGCGGTAGTCTTCCAGCAGACGCTGTAACCTGATCCGCAAGCGGGCATCCCCGGCGCTCAGGCCGCGTTTTACCAGCCTGCGCAGGCGAAGCTGTCGGGAGGCTGTTACCAGAATGACCAGATCAAGTTTTCGTGCGTTTGGCCAATCCGGCAGAAGCGCCGCGTCAATCACAATCGGTCGCTTCGGCCTGGCTTGCTGAGCGCTCTTGATCAGGCGGTCAATCTCACGGGTGATTCCCGGCTGAACAAGTTTGTTCAAGCGCTTCAGCTCCCGGCCGCCGTTATCCGCGAAGACGATTCGCGCAACTTCTACACTGCGCAATTTCCCGGACTGTGAACGTATCTGGCTGCCCCAGAGTTTGACCAGCTTCGCTAGAATATGCGGTGAACCGGTTATCTTTTTGCCAATGACGTCGGCATCAATAATCAGCGCTCCGCGCTCTTTGAGCAGGCGCGCAACTTCACTCTTGCCGGAGCCAATCTGTCCGGTCACTCCAATCAACATGGCGCCTTACTATTTGGCCTCCAGCCAGTTGTCACCGACGCCAATATCAACTACAAGCGGAACCGAAAGTTTGAACGCCGATTCCATGCCATTCCGAACAATCTCGGTCAATCTGTCGATCTCTGATTTCCTGGCGTCGAAGACGAGTTCGTCATGGACCTGGAGAGTCATCATCGAATCCATGCCTTTCAGGTCATCGTGAATTCGCAGCATGGCTAATTTGATTATGTCTGCCGCAGCGCCCTGAATTGGAGTGTTGATTGCGACACGTTCGGCGAACTGCCGCACCGACATGTTTTTAGCGTCCAGGTCCGCGATTTGCCTCCGCCGGCCGGTCAGAGTTTCGACATAGCCGTTTTTCCTGGCGAACGTGAGAGTGTCATTCATATACTTTTTGATCCCCGCATAGCGTTCAAAATATGTTTCGATAAACTCCTTGGATTCATGGACGTTCATATCGCTTTGCTGTGAGAGTCCGTAGGCCGAGACCCCGTAGATGACAGCAAAGTTGGCCGTCTTGGCCACGCGGCGTTGATCGGGAGTGACATCTTCCAGCGCCACGCCGAAAACCTCGGCTGCAGTCCGGCAGTGGATGTCTTCATTGTTTTTGAAAGCGGTAACCAACCCCTTATCGCCGGAGATATGGGCCAGTATTCGCAGTTCAACCTGCGAGTAATCAGCGCTGAGTATTTGGTAATTTTTGTCACGCGGTATAAACGCTTTGCGAATTTGACTGCCCAATTCCGTGCGGATTGGAATATTTTGCAGATTCGGGTCAGTTGAACTCAGCCGGCCGGTGGCGGCGATCGTTTGGTTAAATGTAGTGTGCACTCTGCCGGTGTTCTCGTTCACCAGGGCCGGGAGGGCGTCGACATATGTGCTTTTCAGTTTGCTGAGCTGGCGGTACTGCAAAACCATTTCCGGGACAGGGTGCAGTGACGCTAATCCTTCCAACACACGCACGTCAGTTGAATATCCGGTTTTCTTGGCGGTTTTGCCTTTGGTCGGCAGACCTAGCTCGTCAAAAAGAGCTGTGGCCAGTTGCTGGGGAGAATTCAGATTGAATTCATGTCCGACTTCATGGAAAATCGCCCGTTGCATGGCGTCTATGTCTTTTTCCAGTTCATCGGACATCTCCGCCAGAAAAGCCGTGTCCAGATTCACCCCGGCCCGCTCCATTTCGAACAGAACAGGAATTAGCGGGAGCTCCAACTCATAGTATAGCTTTTCGGCTCCCAATCGTACCAGATCATGCTGTAGTATCCCGCGCAGGCGATATGTCAGGTCCGCGTCTTCGGCGGCATAGAATACCGCATCATCGATAGAAACATCGGCGAACGACTTTTGATTTTTGCCCGACCCGATCAGATCACTAATCGGCTGCATCTGATACCCGCAGCGCTCAAGCGCCAGGTGGTCGAGCGAATACTTACGCGCAGTGGGATCAACAATATACGCGGCCAGCATCGTATCGAAGCCGACATTGGCGACATCCAAGCCGGCGTTCTTGAACACGTGCAGGTCATATTTGATATTCTGCCCTGTTTTTTCAACATCTCCGTTCAGCAGAAATTTTCCGAGAGCTTTGAGCGCTTTCGCTTTGTCCAGATTCTTGCCGTTAGTGTGTCCGAGCGGGACATAGTAACCCGATCCGGCATGGGGTGACAGCGATACTCCGACCAATTCGGCGTCAAGCTGATTGAGTGAGGTGGTTTCTGTATCAATGGATACTTCAGTTAATTCGGAAAACTCGGACAGCAATTCTTCAAGTTCCTTGATTGAACTCAGACAACGATACTTCGAATTGTCCACGCTAACTGTTTTTGCCGGGGCCGAGGCGGGCGCCTCAAGATCGAGTTGTTTAAGAAATCCGCCGAATTCAAGCTCAGAGAACAACTTGCCGGACTTAGCCGGGTCAGCTTTGCGGCGCCTCAATGTATCCAGCTCAAATTCGAGCGGGGTTTCCAGATTGATTGTCACGAGCTCTTTACTCAACAGGGCTGATTCTTTGTTTGCCAGAACTTTATTTCTGACACCGTTGGCCTTGATTTCTTTGGCGCACTTCAAAGTCTGCTCAAGGCCGCCGAATTGTTCAAGCAGCGCCAGGGCGGTTTTGGGTCCGACACCGGGGATGCCGGGTATATTGTCCGAACTGTCGCCCATCATGGCCAACAGATCAATGATGAGCTCAGGATACACGCCCATTCTTTCCTTGACTCCCTCCCGGTCCAGTCTTTGCGGCGGGTCGGAGGCGCGTTTGGAGTTGTAGATTCTAACATGATCGTTCACTAACTGGCAGAAGTCCTTGTCGCCGCTGGCCACCCAGACATCGAGTCCGGCTTCTTCACCCTTTTTGGCAAATGTGCCGATTATATCATCGGCTTCGTATCCTTCAAGTTCAAAACTGGCGATATTCAGCGCCTCGACCACTTCTCTAATCCGCGGTAGTTGGTCCACCAGATCATCGGGCATTTTAGCCCGGGTTGATTTGTATTCGGGATACATCTTATGCCGGAACGTCGGGGCTTTCGTGTCGAATATCACAGCGACATAATCGGGGTTTTCTTCGCGCAATATTTTCAGCAGCGCCCCGGTGAACCCAAAAGACGCAGATGTATTTTCGCCGCGAGAGTTAATCAGCGGATTGCGAATAAACGCAAAGTATGAGCGATAAATCAGCGCAGAACCATCAATTAGAAAGAGCGTCTGCCTGCCTGATGCGGAATCGGCTGATGTTTTTTTCTCTTTGGTCTTTACGGCGTTCATAGGTACAATTTCTGTTTGCGAATATAGTCAATCACCGTGGGAGCCAGCAGGCCGTCGACTGAGGACCTTTGGCGCAACTTTTGGCGAATATCCGATGATGATATCTCCAGTCCATCAATTTCAATCAGTTTTACTCTGTCTTTCCACTTCTCAGGTACCTGCTCGCGAGGACTCTGGCCGGGCCGCGCGGCGGCTATAACCGGCGCGAGCTTCAGCAACCCTTCAATATCGCGCCAGCAGGACAGAATGCGCAAATTATCGGCGCCGATCAATATGCTGAATTTAACGTCCGGATAGGATTCGCGGAGCGCCTCTATGACTCGGATAGTGTATGTCGGTGGGGTGATGTTACTTTCGATATCGGATACTACAAAACGGCCCTCACCGGCGCAGGCCAGTTCGGTCATGCTCAATCTTTCGGCGAATGACGCGCCCGGCTGGGACTTATGCGCCGGACGGCCGGTCGGGGCAAACAGGACTCCGGTGAGATTCGCCTTGTCAATCAATTCAGCCGCCAGGCGAAGATGTCCGGCATGCGGAGGATCAAAGGCCCCTCCAAAAAAGCCCCAGTGAGAGCCACTAGCTAAGCGCCCACCGGAATCACTCATGTCAACAAGGTCACCTGTCAGATAGGGGTTTGAAAGAATTGACGGCGCCGTTTTCAGGGTCCTGAGTTGGACCGACGCCGTTTGTCGCGGGGGACGCATACTTGGCACGGTCTTTTTCAATCTTTTCTATTAATTTGCGCGCTTTTTCCGCGATCTTGTGCTGGGGATAAAGCGCCACGAAGCTATTGGCTGACTGCGCGGCTTTGTCCCATAACTTTAGTTTGTAGCGCGACCTGGCCATTTCGAAAAGCGCATCAGCGGCATACTTTGTGTCTCCATAGAGGTCAATTACTCTCTGGAAATATTTTTCGGCTGCGGTGTAGACTCTGATGTTCATGTATACCACACCGCTCTTGAAGTCTTTCTCCGCCAGGCGCGTGCGCGCAGATAAAATTGACTCCTGCGCTTCGGAGACAAACTCGGATTCAGGATAATCCAGTATGAAATTTTCCAGTAATTTTATCGAGCGGGAGACCTCTGTCTGGTCAAGTCCGTAGTGTCCCGGCGCCGCCTTGAAAAAGCAGAACCCGATGCGATAGCGGCATTCGGAGGCAAATGGCGAACGCGGATAGTTTTTCAGCAGACGCTCAAACTCCACTGCCGCAAGTTCATATTGCCCGTCGCCCATATATGACATAGACAGGTAATACTGAGCTGTGTCGACTAACTGTGATCCCGGGAAATTATATACGACCTTTTGAAATTCTGCGGCGGATTGAAAGTACTTTTTCTTGTCATAGTGTTTCCTGGCGAGTTTGAATTGCTCCTCCGCCGAAGAGGTGCGCCCGGCCTGCCCGCCGCCGCAGGATACAAGGGCGCCAAGCGCCAGTACCAGCAGCGCCGGCGCTGCCAGAGATGCTATGTTGATGGCTTTCATATTGCTCAGCGGTGGTTAGAATACTTTCCCCAAAGGTCAGGAGAATCGAGAGTGAAAATTCAGGAGATGTCGCCGTACTTTTTCTTGAGTTCCTGATAGGCGGTTATAACTTTCTTGAGATAGCGGCGCGGCATCGGGCGGTCCTGGCGAAGCGTCCGCCTCAGCGCTGTCTCCCCACGATTATACGAAACCAGTCCCTTCTCGACTGATTCAAACTCCAGTATCTGCCGGAACAGATGTAATGAGCCAATGCGGATATTTGATTCGACATCAAACAGCGTTTCATCCCGTTTCCAGTTCTCACCGGCCGCGTTGGCAAGGTCCGCCCCGATAAACGGCATGACCTGCATCAACCCCTGTGCGCCCTTATGACTGACCTGTCCTCGTTTGAATGATGACTCTGTCAGGATCAGGCTCATCAGAAACAGCGGGTCATAATTGTACTTGTTGCATTCGGCCAAAATGACATTGGTCAGTTTACCCTTCTCTTCGTCATTGAAACCAATTTGATAATCCTCAATAACCTTGAAAATCTTGAGCTTTTCTTCGAGCTCCCCGATGCGCGTTTGTTGAAAGCTGATCTGGTTTTCCAGGTCATACTTGTCGTTGATCAGGTACATCAAAAGCCCGGTTTGAGATAAATAGATCAGAACCAGGATATAGGTGATCGGCTTGGACAGATAGATACCGGCTTTTTCCAGATGTATCATAGTAAGCTATTTCTTTTTTGTTTCAAGGACACGACTTGTTCCGCTCATCCGCCGGCTTATAACGCCCTGGCCCGCAGGTCATGGCCGTCTGAGCTCTCGATAAGCGCCTGACACATGTCCCCGGTCTTCAAACGCGGCTGATTTTCATACACACTCACCACACGGTCGATGTCCGGGCAATCGCCATACGTTCTGCCACTCGCCGGCCGGCCATTGGCGGCGCTGTCAATCAAGACAGCCATCTGCTGGCCGATTAACTCTCTGTTTCTGGCGCTGACAATATCTGTTTGCAATTCAGTTAAGGCCTGCAAACGCGCCGTCTTGTCCGCCTCCGGGATCTGGTCGGGCATGATTGACGCCGAGGACCCCTCCTCCCGTGAATAGGCAAAAGCCCCCATTCGATCAAACTTAAACTCTGCGGCAAAATCGTATAGTTCTGCGAATTGCGCCTCTGTCTCGCCGGGGAATCCCACGATAAACGTCGTCCTGATGATAGATTCCGGCTGCTTGTCCCTGATTTCGGTCAAAATCCGCTCGATCTTAGCCCTCCGCACCTGTCGCCGCATCCGTCCGAGCACACCATCAGAAATGTGCTGTAATGGCAAGTCGTAATATTGCAAGACCTTAGATGAGTTTCCTAAATAATCAATCAAACTGCTGTCCAGCGCCTGGGGGTGCAGATAAACCAGCCGAATCCACGCAATACCTTCGATTTTCTGGAGTTCATCCAGCAACGGCAGAAGGAGAATCTGCCCCGTCTCGCAACCATACAGGGTCGCTTCCTGAGAGACCAAAATCAACTCCCTTTTCCCGCTCCTGGCCAGCAAGCGGGCCTCTGCGACAATTTCGCCAATCGGACGCGAGCGAAATGACCCGCGCATTTTCGGAATTATGCAATAGCTGCATTTGCGGTCGCAGCCGTCGGAGATTTTCAGATAAGCATATGGTGTCGAGGTGTCTATATAGCGGTTTTTTGCTGACAGATAGGCCAGGTCCCGTGTTGCGACTTTCAGTGTTTTGTCACTGCGTTCGGCATTGTCCTCCAGCGCATGCGTGATGTCATCCAGAGCGCCCAGACCGCAGGCAAAATCTAGCTCTGGCATACCGGAGAGCAGTTCATCACCATGAAGCTGGCTCAGACAGCCAGCGGCTATCAAGCGTTTCAGCTTGCCTTGCTTGCGCAATTCTCCGAAACGCAAGAGTTCGCCGATAGATTCCTGTTTGGCGGGCAGTATGAATCCGCAGGTATTGACAATCACCGCCTCGGCCTGATCGGCGTCAGGAACTTGCTCATGTCCCTCGGAGATCAAATGGCCGGCCATGTAGTCGGCATCGACATCGTTCTTGGGACAACCGAGTCTTTCAATATAGAATTTCATCAGTCGGGAATCTCAATAATCTCCACAGAATCCGGGAATCGAGCGCTGAACAACAGCGAATCGATTGTCTCGAAGAAGCTTTCTTTCCCGATGACA
>JADFNA010000059.1 GCA_022563625.1 Candidatus Zixiibacteriota bacterium | reverse complement strand
CTTTCAGAATGGTGAAGACTCGACAACCCGCCTCGAGGGATTCACTATCAAGAATGGATTTGTCATCGAAAAAGCAGGCGGCGCTGTTATATGTCTGGGGGCCTCGCCTACATTTTTCAACTGTGTGTTCGAAAACAATATTGTCAGTTTTGATTCAACGAGCCTGAAGGGAGCGCTTGCTGTTGGCGGCGGGGTTAGTTGTTCGGCTTCCGTATCTATTTTCGAAGACTGTGTGTTTACCGCCAACACCGCGCATGCGGGAGGCGGTTTACACTGTACAGATTCGTCGTCTATCACCGTCCGCAATTGCTCATTCATTTCCAATGCAGCGAATCCCTGGCGATTCGGCGGTCAATTCGGATCGGGCGGCCGCGGCGGGGGTATCAGTTGCATCAATTCAACAATTGAGATTCTCGGCAGCTCTTTTGTGGACAATTCTGCGCATTTTGGCGCCGGTGTTTCCTTCAAATTCTCAACTGGACTCGTGGATAGTTGCACCTTTAATAGCAACGAGGCTAACTACTTCGGTGTGTTTGCTGGTCCTCAGTTTCCGGGACTCGGAGGCGCCATTGCTCTCAAAGAGTCCAGTCCCGGCGTCTCCAATTCGACGTTTGTAGGAAACATCTCGCATCCCAACCCATTGCCATTTCCGAGCCTGGGCGCCGCCATTTATTGCGCTGATGGGGCTAATCCGATGATAACGTCCTCTACTTTCTATGCGAACATAGCAGAGGATATCACTGATGTATTTGGAACTGATACCGGGCGCGGTTCTGCCCTGTTTGCCTGGAACGCATCGCCCACGCTTGAAAAGTGTGTGATGTCCTTCAGCGAATCGGGCAACGCCGTGGATTGTATTCAACAAACTGATGACTTAATAGTGATCCGTTGCAGTGATATCTTCGGCAACGCAGGTGGCAATTGGGTTGGCTGTATTGCGGGTCTGGACTCGACAAACGGGAACTTTTCACTCGATCCATATTTTTGTGATACAACAACGCTTGATTTAACACTTCAACCTGGCTCCCCATGCTCGGTTGCACACAATAGCTGCGAGGAACTCATTGGCCGCTTTGGTATTGGCTGCTCTGGGCCGTTTTGTTGCGCACTGGCTGGCGATGCAGATAACAATGTAAGTGTCAATATAGCAGACATCACCTTCCTTATCGCCAGAATCTTCGCAGGCGGCTCAGCGCCAAATTGCAATGACGAGGCCGACGCTAATGGTGACAACAAAGTCAATATCGCCGACGTTACATTCCTCATCGCCCGTATTTTTGCTGGTGGCCCTGCGCCTATTTGCGGGACGACGGGAAGTTGAGCGGAATCAGCGGGCGTTGTATTGAGCGGAACGTACCGCCCCATGGCTGTCGGCCGGGATGATGACACTCACCAGTGTGTCTCCCTGCTCTGGTGATACATCACTTTCCGGCGCAAGGATTTTCAGTTTCTTGTTTTGGTCAATGATCATCAGCGGCAAGGCCCCGGCGCCGTACATTTCACGAAACGAAGCAAAAGTGAACTCCTCAGTCAAGGGGGTTTTTTTGACAGCCGCCCCGGCGCGGAAGCGTTGTTCCAAATCGCCGAAAGTCGCGTCCTCGGAGAAAAGATAATGGCCCCGCAAATGCCGGGGCAAATCCGCCTGTGCGGTTCTTCCCTGTTCGGCCGGGCTGAGTTGATAAACTTCGTCCCGGCCAAAGAGTTCTTCAAAATGCAGGGCCGCCAATGAATTGACTTCATCGTTAGGGGTCATCGACAGTAATCGTCCGATCCCTTCCAGATCAACTTCATACAGAAAGTCTTCATCCAGGACATTACCATAATGTGCCGACAATCCGGCCTGGCGCGCCAGGCTGACATTTTCGCGGTTGGTGTCAACCAGCGCAACTTTCAGGCCTTCCTTATCCAGCGCCAAAGCCATCTCGCGCGCCCAACGATGAGCGCCGGCGAACAACACCCCCTGAGGGTTCGGCTGGGCGACCTTTAACTTCCGCGCCAGAAATGGCGCAGACAGTCCGTAGATGGCAACTGTTCCGATGATAACCATAAAAGTCAATGGCGCCAGTTCTCCGGCGCCGACAAAACCCGCTTCCTCAAGTTTGAGGCTGAACAACGACACAACTGCGGCCGCAACGATCCCGCGCGGCGCCATCCAGGCCAAAAACGCGCGTTCGCGCCAGCTTAAACCGGAACCAAAAGTTGACGCCAGAGTCGCCAGAGGGCGCACAACGAGTATCAAAGCGCCGACAAATAACCAGGCGGAAATATCTGTCAAAAGGACCTGCTCGGCGGGTAGACGCGCCGCCAGCATGATAAACAACGTTGCGATCAACAGCGCCCGCAAGTTCTCTTTGAAATCGCTGATCTTCTTTATTGAAACATATTTCTGATTGGCCAGAGCAATGCCCATAGCAGTCACAGCCAGAAGACCGGACTCGGACTGAAGCGCATCCGCGGTGACATAGCTGGCAATCACCAGCGCCAGAGTCACGGGACTCTGCAGAAAATCAGGCAGCAGGCGCCGCCGCATCAGAACCACAATCGCCAGCGCAGCGAGAACTCCAACAATCAAACCAAAAAAGAGCGCTTTGATTGCCATCAGCGCCATCGCCCCGGCGCTTTCCTCAAATCCTCCGGCCAGCAGCGCCTCAAACACCAAAGCCGCCATGATCGCGCCTATCGGATCATTGACAATGCCTTCCCATTTGGCGATTGAACCAACCCGCCGACTCGGACGAATCTGTCTGAGCAGGGGAATTATTACAGTCGGCCCGGAAACAATCAATATCGCTCCCAGCAAAACGGACAGGCCGACTCCCACTCCGGCAATGTAATGAGCTGCGGCCGCCGCCAGGGCCCAGGTGACTAGCGCTCCTACGGTAGAAAGATAGACGACGGTTGCGCCAACCTCACGCAGTTCGCGGAACTTGAGCGACAGCCCGCCCTCGAACAGGATGATTGCCACAAAAACAGAGACGACAGGGAACAGCAGGTCTCCGAATACAACGTCGGGGTCCAGCGCCCCGAAAACCGGACCGGCCAGAAGTCCAAATAATAAGAGGAGCAGGATTGACGGCAGATGCAGCCGCCAGGCCAGCCACTGGGCCAGCATGCCAAGCGCAACGATTATGGCCAGATCATAGAGCAGGTTTTCAGTCATTGTTTTTTACTAAGCTATAGTGTAAGCGGTGGTTCCAAAGGCCAGTTCCCTCAACCAAAAAGACACGTTTCCGAGAATAATGCCACAAAAAGCGGCTGAGAGTGTCTCTATGAAGCGCACATTCCGCAGAATTGAAACAGTGGCCGAATGAATGATTTCTGTGTACCTTCGGTTGGCCATGATTGCACAACGAATAGGACAGTACGAAATAATAGAAAAAATCGGCGCTGGCGGTATGGGCGAAGTCTATCTGGCCCAGGATACCCGTCTCAACCGCAAAGTGGCGCTGAAGTTCTTGGCGCAGAGTTATTCGGCCGATGCCGAGTTCAAGACAAGGTTTCGTCATGAAGCTATGGCCGCCGCCGCGCTGAATCATCCGAATATCGTCACCGTTTATGATTTCGGCGAACATGAAGGCCGCTCGTACATTTCGATGGAATATGTCCCGGGAAGGTCGCTGGAGGATATGATCAAATCCGGGCCATTGTCGCTGGCCGAAGTTTTGGATTTTGCGATTCAAATTGTCGATGGCCTCTCGGCGGCGCATGAAGCGGGGATCGTGCACCGCGACATCAAACCGTCCAATATCATCATAGATATACACGGACGCGCAAAAGTCTTGGACTTCGGTCTGGCCAAGATATCCGGAGCGACTAAAGTGACACGTGAAGGCTCCACATTGGGCACGATGCTCTACAAATCCCCGGAGCAAGCCCGCGGTGAGGAAGTTGATCACCGTTCGGACATCTTTTCATTTGGTTGCATGCTGTATGAAATGATCACCGGCGAGCCGCCATTCACCGGTGATTATGACGCTGCGATTGTGTATGCGGTAGCGCATGAAGCGCCTGAGCCACTGGCGAGTAAAACTGGCGCTGCGACAGAGGGCATACAAACGATAGTCAGCAGTGCGCTGGAAAAGAACCCGGCAGATCGCTACCAGAGTTGCGCTGATTTACTTGCTGATTTGGAGAAAGAGCGTGATGCGCTCTCGGCGCCGAGCCGAATTTCAGTCCTGCCGAAAGTCACGCGAAAATCTGTGTTTGCCGGACTCATTGTCGGATTGGCCCTGATTTTCGCAGGCATCATGTATTGGACTGACGATGGAGGCGTAGAACCTGATCGTCTCAAGATGCTGGCGGTCTTGCCCTTCGAGAATCTTGGGAGTGACGAGGACGAATATTTTGCAGACGGAATTACCGATGAGATTACATCGCGTCTGGCGAAACTCTCCGGACTTGGAGTGATATCCCGCACTAGCTCCATGCAGTACAAGGATACAGACAAGTCTCTGAAACGAATCGGCGCCGAACTGGGCGTGAGTTATGTCCTTGAGGGAACGATCCTGTGGGACAAAACTGGAGACACGGATCGTGTGCGCATTATTCCGCAGTTGATTCAGGTTTCTGATGACCGACATCTCTGGTCTGAGTCCTATCAGCGGGCGCTGACGCAGATTTTTGAACTTCAGGCGGAAATTGCAATTTCTATTGCAAACGAGCTTGATGTCACCTTGCTCCAGCCGGAACGTGACGCCCTTGCGGCAAAGCCCACAGAAAATCTTGAAGCATATAATTCTTACCTACGCGCGCTGGAAATTTCTCGTCGGCCAAACTGGAGCAGAAACGCACTGCAAATCACGATTGAGTTACTGAGCAAGGCAGTAAAGCTCGATCCCGATTACGCACTGGCCTATGCCTTGTTAGCAGAGGCTCACACATCGTTCTATCGATGGGGACATGATCGAACTGATGAGAGAATTCAATTAGCCAAAGCCGCTGTTGAGACTGCTCTTAGATTACAGCCAGATCTGCCTGAAGCGCATTTGGCTTACGGTAGGTATCATCATCGCTGCAGTAAGGACTACGAGCGGTCCCGCGCAGCATTAGAACTCGCCGCAAAAGGTCTTCCCAATGACAGTCGAGTTTGGCATTACCGCGGCGGAACTGAGGTGAAGCAAGGTAACTTTAAGAAGGCCATCGAATTTGGTAAACGCGGCCTAGAGCTAAGTCCGAGAGAGCCGTACAACGCGCTTTTTCTGGGCGCCTCGCATCATGTTACGCGCCAATATGATGAGGCGGTACGTTATTACGACATGTGTATTTCTTTGGCTCCTGACCTGGGTGTAGGATATTGGCACAAGTTCTTCGTTTACACGTATTCTCAGGGAGATCTGGAGAAGGCCCGCAATATGCTCGAGCAAAACCCGCTAATCGCCGATTCTCCGGATATGTTGTTCACCCTTGAGCTACTCGAGCGGAACTATGCGGCGGCCATACAGAGGATTGCCAATTTTCCCGATGTCTCCAAGGGAGCGCAGAGTTATGAGCCGCGAACTTTGACAGCCGGGCTGGTTTATCGGTTTATGGGTGAAAGGGAGAGGGCGCTCGCCGCTTTCGATTCAGCCGCTGTTATGCTGGATAGTTTGGTAGACGTGTTTCCGGACGACCATCGTATGCACTCCTCTCTCGGAATTGCGTTCGCTGGCCTGGAACGAAGCGACGATGCGCTCCGCCATGGAAAGCGGGCCCTGGAGTTGAATCCTGTATCTAAAGACGCTTTCGATGGTCCGTTCTATGAACAAAACATGGCGATAATCTACACTCTTCTTGGTGACCAGCAAGCCGCGCTGGACAAGATCGACTACCTTCTTTCAATTCCGTCATTCTGGATGTCGGTTGGCGCCTTGCGCGTCGATCCCGTGTGGGACTCTTTGCGCGACAATCCGCGCTTTCAGGCGTTGTTGGAGAAGTATGAGAATTAGGAATCCTGATCGGACAAAGACCAGCGCATTACAAAATCAACGAGAAGCTCGGCGCCGGCGGGATGGGCGACCAGGCTCCCAAAAGGGCGGATCGCGCGGAAGTAAGCGGAAACTCTCGAGCAACTAATCTTGGACAATCGGGAGCTCGAAGCCCCTAGAGGACTTGTTTCGCCCAGTTCTGCCCCGAGGAACATGCCGATGATAACTCCGCCAGCTGATGAATTCTGGGAAGCAATCAAGGCTGCCTCTTTTCATCGCCAAGATGGAACGAGCCAAGGGATATTGTCGGCGACAGCATCACAGTGGAGGGAAGAAGAGAATCATTTCGCAGCAGGTTTTGCTATGCAAAAAGCGATGTATGGAGCCTGGGGCGATCCAGAAGAGATGTATTCCATCTTTATTGCGGCGGTGCATGATTTTGAAAATTGTGTTAACTCTCAACCACCAGAATCTCACGCGAGCCTCGCTGCTCTTCTCCAGATAAATTCGCTGCTCCGGCGAGCGTCTTGGATGTTCGGAATTGATAGGACCAAACTGCGGGTCGAGAGTGAAAGCGTTTTCGAGGAGCTTGGCCAACGCTTGATCAGCTATTACAAGAACTCACCGAGGAAGGTTGGTTATTTGGTTACAGGTGTTAATCTCAGAACCGACCTCGCCTCTTCCTGGGAGCCCACATTCCCGGAATATGAGGTGACGATAGGCGAGGAGCAGTGGGGCGGTGGCTTCCTTACTCTCAACCTACCGTCGGCTTTCCAGATTTTCGTCCAGCTCGGAGATTACGAAGGTGCTAACGACGTCATCACCGAGTGCCCTGAAGGATTCGCCACTCCTGGACTACGAGGCTGGAAAGCTGCGGTTCAGGGATTGATGACACCGTCGGAAGCTCCCGAGAAGTTTGCAGAAGCTGCTGACGCATTCGCTGGGGACCGCCTCCCTGTTGACGAGAACTTGAGAAAGACAAGGGGATCTTGGAGCTCGATCAATGTTGACTTATGGGCGAAGTACTTCCGCTCGAGGTCGACGCTTGCATTGGCAATACGGAACCCTGAGCGGGTAAGGGAGTTGATTCGCGAGGCAGCCGACGCCCTTCAAGGAACAGAGTGGGGGTGGCACGATCCCCGTGTGTCGAAATTCGGGATCCTAGTTCAATGCCTGGCCCATTTGATTGGGGAGGAGCCTGGCTTAACTCCCGAAGACGCTCAAAAGAAGTTCTTGAGTGAGGTTCGGCTGAGTGGAGACGAAGAGCACGACCCCGCTGCAATGCGGTTTTTCGCTCTGGCATCTGAGTCGTTTGACGGATTCCGAGCTGATCCGGCGAAGGAGATAACCACGGGGAAGCTAAGCCGTGCTTTGGACGCACTCGCTCAGATTCCTCTAATAGGCCCAGAGCTGACCGAGATCGTCACTCCTGTGATGGGAGAGCGGGCGTACGAGGAAGTCCTCGGGCAAAATCGGACTTGGATTTATCGAACCCTGGAAAGCATCGGAGCCGAGGTCGTACTGCAAAAGCTCTTGTTGCGCCTGCTTGAAGCCCAACTGCCGCTATATGCTCAAATTCTTCATGGTCCCTTGGAATACGGCAAGGATGTAGTCGTCCTATTGGAGGAGGATGGCCAACGGGTGCTTCGTATGTATCAGTTGAAGTGCGGAAACATCTCCCAACCTGTTTGGAGGAATGCAAGCAGTGAATTGGAAGAGATGTTCTTAGTCCCCCTGTCCGATTTGCAAGTTCCAGAGCCGGTCGATGTTAGAAAAGGAATCCTCCTCACTAATGGGCATGCAAACTCAAACGTCACCCCAGTAATGGATGGTTGGTTCAAGGAACAGAGAGAGGTTCATAAGCGCGATATCGAATTGATGCATCTCTATAGTTTTGTGCAATGGATCATGATATACCGGCTCATCAACGAGTTCAAGGCGGCGCTTAACGAATTGGGTCTGGAGGTCATAATCTGAGCAGCGATGACTTTGCGGATCTATGTAGTCGCAGGCGTGCCATCAAGCGACACGTACGAGCTCGATTAGAATCGTGACAATGTACAGGGCGTCATGTGCGAGCACTTGCCGCGCGAGTTGTAGTAGCGCCGCGCCTGAGGCTTAATCGATCACCCACACCCGACAAGAGAGGCAGCCTGCGACGTTCAGAAAAAGCGGGGGTGCTTTTCGCAACCCC
>JADFNA010000522.1 GCA_022563625.1 Candidatus Zixiibacteriota bacterium | reverse complement strand
CGTACCGATTAACACATAGAGCTGTTCCGGAAATCCGGTCCGTCCGCGATTGATTGACAACAACTCACCGGATGAGAGCAGACGGTTGAGCACAGTGCGGAACTCGCGATAATTGTCGGCAGAGATATTCATCGCCCGCGATAACTCACGCGCCTTCATCGGCCGTCCGGCCGATTCGCGCACGAATGCTATTATATCAGGGGATGTGGTAGATTTATCAGTTCTTGAATGCGCCATAAATTATCGCTTTACCCGGCAAGTATTCGTCGTCCATGACACTCAAACTATCGACCGATGACAGCCAATGTCAAGTCCAATTGGCAGAATAACTGCCATTTTGGCTGATGAAATCCAACGGTAGCAAAGCCAGTGTTATGCAGTAGGTTACAGATGGACAAAAAGTGTAAAAAGCCGTTCCTTGGCCTTGTCCGCTTTTCGGTTCAATGCCGGGTGCATTAAATAGGCAGAACCCGCGCGGATTCTGCCTCCCATACTTTGCTATGAGCTAAAATCAGAGCGCTGGGCCGCACAAAGGCGGCGGACCACCCGCGAAAATACGTGCGATGAGATACGTCAGATCAGCAATATTGACCCGACCGTCGGCGTTGGCATCAGCCTCAGCCGAGCAAACCGGCGCCGAACCGGCGGCGAAAATACGAGAGATAAGGAAAGTTACATCAGCGATATTCACTGATTGATTGTTATCAGCGTCACCCGGCACATTACAGCATCCAGTGCACGAGGCAGGCCGGGCGCACAGGTTGGAGAGCGAATAGATAAGATACTCCTCAACCCCTCCCCCAATTATCACATCATCAAGACAATCGCCATTGACATCACCGGCCAACGCCGGGCCGTTCCGAAAGTTTAGACCAAAAAGATCGCCGGTGTCGGCGTAAACCAACGATTGGTCGAAACCGGAAAAAATCTGCAGAATTCGTTCATGTGACGGTCCGGTCAAAACCACAATATCGGCGATCTCATCGCCGTTTAGATCAGCGCCACCGGTTAGTTGTTGGCCAAAGTTATGCTGCAGGCCAGTCGGCAGCAAATCAAAAAGCAGCTCCGCCGTCTTACCCGAGAAAACATAGATCGTACTCTGATTAGAAGAAACTTCCCTGAACGGTGATCCAACAAGAATGTCTTCAACACCATCACCGTTCAAATCACCGGCTCCGGATAGACCCCAGCCAAACTGCGATTCGTGAAGACCCTGGGGATCGACAATTTCATGAATCAAGGCGCCATCAGCCCCTGAAAATACGCGCACCAAGGGACCTTCGTGTCCGGCTGCGACAAAGTCCGGTTTGCCGTCATCATTTACATCGCCAAGCCGCGCAATTGAGAATCCGAGCTGTTTGACAGTTGAGTCACCTTCAACAGTGTATATCTCAGATCCGTCTGCCCCGGAAATCGCTGTGATCAACCCCACGTATGTGGATGAGTATACCAGGAAGTCGACATGACCGTCATCGTTTACGTCACCAAGTTTCGCAATACTCTGGCCGAAATACGTGAAGGCCGAGTCGCCGAAAACAGAATAAAGAAGCGAGCCGCTGGCGCCGTTGAAAACATCAATACGCCCCGAAGCATAACCATTCAGGTTCTCCAATTCGGCTCCCACAACGATATCTGGAATACCGTCGCTGTTAAGATCGCCCACACTCACCGGCGTACCAAAGCCGTCACTTGAACCCTTTGCGGAGGTGAGCAAATAAATGACTTCCTTCGTTCTGCCGGAAACAACAGCAACCTTTTCTGATATTAAGTACACCCCGGAGCCGTCCCCCAGAAGAAAATCCGCATAACCGTCACCGTCAATGTCGTTGGTCGCATCGTTGGGGCAGGTGTCGCAAGCATCGCCTTGGCCGTCACCGTCCGCGTCGACCTGCGTCGGATTAAAAACGCCCAGGCAGTTGTCCCCGGCATCACATACGGTGTCGCCATCTGTATCCGTGCACGCATCGCACGCATCTCCAATCCCATCGGAATCTATGTCGGCCTGGGTC
>JADFNA010000521.1 GCA_022563625.1 Candidatus Zixiibacteriota bacterium | reverse complement strand
TTCCAGGCGGCTGATGGATACGATATGGAACAAGCGATTGCCGGGCTGCATAAGGTGTTGGCGCCCAGGCACGGGTATGATCCATCAGACACCAAAGCGCTTTCTATCTGGGACACGACGCGCAACGGCGGGTTTTGGGATACATTCTTCATAGCGTTTCGCTCATTTTTGGTGATTATCGGATGCTTCACACTTATCACCGGTGGAATCGGTGTGGCGAATATCATGCACGTCGTAGTGCAGGAGCGGACGAAAGAAGTCGGGATCAAGATTGCCCTCGGGGCGCACAAGGATATGGTGCTGATGCAGTTTCTGGCCGAAGGCCTGCTGTTGGTGACTCTGGGCGGGGTCCTTGGCTTTGCATTTTCATTCTCGCTCATATCGTTTGTGCCGCCTCTGCTCTTATCGGTCATGGACTTCGACCTGGTTGATTATATTGGGACACCGAATATAGATGCGTTTGGGACTATTCTGACAGTGTCAGTTCTGGGACTGGTCGGACTGACGGCAGGGTTTTTCCCGGCCAGACGAGCGTCAAATCTCCAGCCGGTGGAAGCGATCAAGTTATTCTAGGATTTTTGCGGACGTTTTATCTATGAAGAAACTATCAATACTGTGGAATGTTTTCGTGCGGGATTTCCGCAAACAATCAGGCCGTATGACGCTGACTATCATCGGGCTTCTGTGGGGCACGATATCAATCATGTTGCTCTTGTCTTTTGGCGAGGGACTCTATCAGCAGATGACGAAGAATCAAAAAGGGATGGGCGAAGGTTTTGCCATTATCTGGGGCGGACAGACGAATAAAGAATTCAAAGGCCTGCCTCGCGGCCGCAGGATTATGTTTCGGTCCACTGATCTGGAGTATTTCCAGCAGAAAATGCCAGATGTCAAATTGCTCACCGGCGAACTGATGCGCTGGGGACAACGGATTAGTTACAAAAAGAAGTATGTCTCGAATATGGTCAACGGGCTTTACCCGGAATACGAAAATTTGCGCGCCATGCACCCGCAGATGGGCGGGCGGTTCATCAATCACAGAGATGTCGAACTCAAGCGCAGAGTTGTGTTTCTGGGTGATGAGACAAAAGAGGAACTCATGCCGGATGTTGAAGACCCGATCGGTGAGATGATTTTCATAAATGACGTACCATTCACGGTCATTGGTGTCATGGCGCCCAAACAACAAATAAGCAGCTACGCCAGTCAGGACGCCAGGAATGTGTTTATCCCGGTCTCAACCTATCAGGCAATGTGGAATGAACCTTACTATGACAATCTGCTATTGGCGCTACATCCGAAAGACTATTACAGAATGGACGAATTCAAGGAGCGGATGAATCTGGCCGCCGCCGCCAAGTATAAATATGACCCTGATGATAAAGTACTGGGCGTTTGGGATGTGATCCGCTCGCAACAAGACATGGCCAACATGCTTCTGGGACTCAAGTATTTTTTGGGATTTGTCGGGTTTATGACCCTGCTCATCGCCGGGGTTGGTGTGGCGAATATCATGTATGTTTCGGTCAAAGAGCGCACGCGGGAAATCGGCATCAAAATGGCTATGGGCGCCCGCCGGGCAACGATACTGTGGCAGTTTGTGACCGAGGCGCTGTTTATCACCTTCACCGGCGGACTGTTGGGCATGATGTTGATATATTGCCTTACTGAATCACTAAAGATTCTGCCGATTGAGAACGATGTGTTGAACTTCATGGGCAGACCCACGGTCTCGCTGGTTGACGGATTGATCATAATAGTGATTCTGGGGACGATGGGGGTCCTTTCGGGCTATTTCCCGGCGCGCAAGGCCGCCTCGGTCACTCCGGTTGAATCGCTAAGGTATGAATAGAGGGGGTATGATACAGAGTGGTAGGAATAGAAGATGATCAGTTTTCCGCAGAGAGACCAGATATGATACAGATGAAAAATGTGGGCAAGATGTATGTCACCGGTTCGGTTGAATTCGAAGCGCTCAAAGGGATCAATCTGCATATACGAGAGCGCGAGTTTTGC
>JADFNA010000520.1 GCA_022563625.1 Candidatus Zixiibacteriota bacterium | reverse complement strand
GCGGCGGTGGTGCCAGTTCATTGATGATAGACCCGCAGGGAAAAACTCTGTCGCAGGCGCTGCTTCAGATGACGGTCAGGGCGCCCTCGGGATTGATGAAAACATTACCGGGTAAAGCGGTCTCGCGGAAGAAAGCGGCGAGGACAAATGCTAAGAATAAAAATACGAAAAACAATTCAAGGAAGTAACTAACCTTCTGCATGTTCCGTATAGAATCAAAAGTAGACACAAAGTCATCCGAGTTCAAGAAAAACGCCGAACTCAACCGCGCGCAGCATGAAAGATTGCGCGAGCGCCAGCAGGCGGCTGCGCAAGGCGGGAGCGAGCGGGCGCGTAAGACGCATATTGAGCGCGGCAAGATGCCGGTGCGGGAGCGAATTGATACGCTGTTGGACCCGGGATCTCCGTTTCTCGAGTTCTCGGCTCTGGCCGCGGGCGGGATGTATGATGACGCGGCCCCCTGCGCCGGAATTGTAACCGGTATCGGCTCAATTCACGGCCGTGAAGTGATGATTGTCGCCAATGACGCAACAGTCAAGGGCGGGACATACTTTCCGATGACTGTCACCAAGCACATTCGCGCTCAAACTATTGCGCTGGAAAACAAGCTTCCGTGTGTGTACCTGGTAGATTCGGGAGGCGCTTTTTTGCCGCTGCAGGATGAAGTGTTTCCGGGCAAGGACCATTTCGGGAATATATTCTATAACCAGGCAAAATTGTCGGCAGAGGGAATCGCGCAAATTGCGGTGGTGATGGGCTCGTGCACGGCTGGCGGGGCGTATGTTCCGGCTATGTCTGACGAGGCGATAATTGTCAAAGATCAGGGCACTATATTTATTGGTGGCCCGCCGCTGGTCAAATCGGCCACAGGGGAAGTAGTGACACCCGAGGAGCTGGGCGGGGCGGATGTACACACACGAATATCCGGTGTGGCCGACCATCTGGCCAATGACGATAAGCACGCGCTGGCGATTTGCCGCAATGTCGTGCAGAATCTGGGACGCGTTTCGCGGTACAGAGTCAATCGCTCAGAACCCGAAGACCCCTACTATGATCCTGAGGAGCTGTACGGTGTCACGCCGAATGACTTGCGCCGGCAGTATGACATCAGAGAAGTGATCGCGCGGCTTGTTGACGGGTCACGTTTCCATGAGTTCAAGTCGCGCTATGGCATCACGCTGGTGTGTGGTTTTGCGAACATTATGGGTTATCCGGTGGGTATTGTCGCTAACAACGGAATCCTGTTTGCTGAATCATCACAAAAAGGCGCGCATTTTATCGAACTGTGTTCCCTGCGCAAGATTCCGCTGTTGTATTTGCAGAACATTACCGGGTTTATGGTTGGCAAGCAGTATGAACATGGAGGAATCGCGCGGGATGGCGCCAAGTTAGTGCATGCCACAGCCAATGCGCAGGTCCCGAAGTTTACGGTGATAGTTGGCGCGTCGTATGGCGCCGGGAATTATGCCATGTGCGGCCGGGGGTATCATCCGCGCCTGCTGTGGATGTGGCCGAACGCGAAAATATCTGTGATGGGCGGCGAGCAAGCGGCTGATGTGCTTTCGACGGTAAAGATAAATCAGCAGAAACGTGAAGGCAAAACTCTCAGCAAAAAAGAGATCGAGGCTATACGCCAGCCGATTCTGGACAAGTACGAAACCGAATCATCACCGTATTATTCGACGGCGCGGCTGTGGGATGACGGAATAGTAGGTATGACAGATACACGCCAGGCGCTGGGATTGGGAATAGCGATGTCGTTGAATGCGCCAATTCCCGAGAGCGGTTTTGGCGTTTTCCGCATGTAACCCGCTATTCGCATCATCACACGCGCCTTGACATGAGCGCTCCCTTTACAAAAATACTTATCGCCAACCGGGGCGAAATTGCGCTGAGAATAATCAGGACTTGTAAAGAAATGGGCGTTCAAACGGTTGCTGTATACTCGACTGTTGATAAAGATTCTCTTCCTGTGCGTTTTGCAGACGAAGCCGTGTGTATTGGCCCAGCTCCAAGT
>JADFNA010000058.1 GCA_022563625.1 Candidatus Zixiibacteriota bacterium | reverse complement strand
TTTGCCATCCAGTCCAATTATCAGCCTGGTATGCGCAGCGGTTACGCCTGGATGTCGATCTGCTGGAACGGCGATGCCACTCAGCTCAAAAAAGATCTACCGGAAATGGATTATGTGATCGGTACCGATGGCGGAGAGATTTGGACGGACTTCTATGCCATTCCCAAGGATGCGCCGCATCTGGACGCCGCCTATGCATTCATCAATTTCATGCAGGACCCTTATGTGCAGGCTCGTGAAGCAAGTGTTCATGGTTATGCGCCCACAGATTCCCGTGCTATTGCCTTACAGCCAGCTTCTTTAAGCAGTGACCCTATTCTGCACCCTGCTGCAGAACTGATGAACGGTCTCGAATTTGGTGCGGCACAGACGTTGACCGACCCGATTCGTGCTGAGCTGATGGCTCGCTTCAAGTCAGCCTGATTCCGACTTGAATTTTGAACGATGGGTGACGATGAAAGAGGATAGCAAACCGAACGGCTGGCTAACCGCAGCCCTGTTGGCCCCCACAACAATGTGGTTCCTGTTCATGTTGATCCTGCCTCTCATCGTCATCCTCGTTTTCAGTTTTGGGGAACGGGCTGCAGCAGGAGGGTATGCTGGGGGTTTTACTTTTGAACAGTATGCGAATCTTCCTGCGCGCCTGAAGGCATTCCAGAACACCATGACTTTTGCCCCTATCGGGACTTTGTTGTGCCTGATTGTGGCTTATCCACTCGCCTACTATCTGGCGTTGAGAGTGGACCGGCGATACAAGCTCACACTCCTCGTGCTGGTCATCGTTCCGTTCTGGACCAGCCTCCTCGTCCGGACATATGCCTGGATTTTCCTGCTGGGTGGCCGAGGTATCCCGTCATTGTTGGAATGGATCGGTTTTGAGGGTGTCCGTCTGATCAATACTCCAGGTGCCGTGCTGATTGGTATTGTTTATGGTTATCTGCCGTTGATGGTGTTTCCCATATTTGTTTCTCTGGAAAAACTAGATAAGAATTTGCTGGAAGCTTCCGATGATCTCGGCGGAACCCCTTTAAAAACTTTTTGGCAAATCACCCTGCCACTCTCAATGCCTGGAATAGCAACGGGTTGTATGCTTGTCTTTATCCTGCTGATGGGCGAGTTCCTGATCCCGGCTTTTTTGGGAGGTGGAAAAGTATTCTTCATCGGAAACGCGCTCGTAGATCTGTTCCTGCAGTCACGCAATTGGCCTTTCGGTTCAGCCGTTTCTGTCACTCTGGTTGTGATCATGCTGATTACCATCAGTCTTTATATGCGATTGACCATGCGTACCAAAACTAGTCGTGATGAGTCTCTGATGTAAAAGGGACAAAACTGACCATGCGAATTTACTCCATTGCCGTTTACCTATTTTTATATGTACCTATCGGGATCATTGTTCTGTTCAGCTTCAATGCCGGGCGGCATGCCAGCGAGCTTCGGGGTCTGTCTGTCCAATGGTATGGGATAGCCTTATCAAATCCGTTTGTCGGGGACGCTTTTTTCACTAGCTTGGTCGTTGCCTTATCAGTAGCCATTCTGTCCAGTTTAATGGGGACAGCGGCAGCACTGGCATTGCAGCGTTTGAAAGGTACCCTCCGCGTCCTGTTTGATGGCATGATCTACATATCAGTCATGATACCCGGGATTGTCATAGGTATTGCCACACTGGTGGCATTGGTGACGGTCTTCAATTTCCTAAACCCCCTATTGGCTTCAGTATGGTCGGAGGGCGTGAAGCCACCGAAACTTCATATGGGGTATGCCTCGGTCATTGCGGCACACACACTGTTTACCATGTCTCTGGTGATCATACTGGTTCGCGCCCGCATTGCCGGAATGGACCGTACTTTGATAGAAGCCTCAATGGATCTGTATGCAACACCTTGGCGCACCTTTTATCAGATTACGCTACCACAGATTTATCCGGCAATTTTGGCAGGTTTCCTGCTCAGTTTTACCTTCAGTTTTGACGATTTTATTATTTTGCCAGGATATATTAACTTTGCTGTCAAAATTCGCATCTCCGCACACCAAATTCGGCGCCAGCAGGACACTGGCCTCGGCATCTACCAGCCCTGAGCCGAGTTGGTTTTCGAAAGCGGGATTTTGGGGGTCAACTGAGATGGCTGTCTCGCGAATTATGCCGAGGACGAATTCTGGGTCCGCTCCGGGCTGTGATTCATAAATAAGCGCCGCCTGACCGCTGACGAATGGCGCCGCAAAACTTGTTCCGCTCCAAAACGCATACAGTGTATCCAGATATGGGCCATAAATCTCTGTTCCCGGGGCGCTAACTCTGATCTGCCCGCCGAAATTTGAAAAGTCCGCTTTGATCAGCAGACTGTCCAGCGCCGCGACCGCGATTGTCTGCTGATGATTCGCCGGAAAACGGACCTGCCCTGCGCCATTATTGCCTGCGGCGGCGACAACGGTAACATTGTTCAATGTGGCATAGTTTATCGCGTCGGCGATACTTGTCTGCCAGCCTTCCATAACCAGAGACAGATTGATCACCTGGCAGCCATCGTCAACCGCTAGAACAATCGCCCGGGCGATATTAAATCCGTTTCCCGAACCGTCAATATCCAAAACCCTGTATCCTATAATCATCGCGCCCGGCGCTGCCAGATGCGTGATACCGGCCACAAATGTTCCGTGCCCGCTGTTCAATCCACCGGCCTCGTCAAACGCCAGCGTGTCATTGTCAATGAAATCAAATCCGGAAAGAGCCACTCCTGCCAGAAGCGGATGGTCAAAGTTAATTCCACCATCAATCACGCCCACCGAGATCGCGTCGCCGGTGGAAGATTGGTGAGCTCTTTCCAGAGATACAGAAACCGACGCATCCTGAGTTTCAAAGGCCCCGGCGCCCACCATGTCCACGAATGGCTGGCTTTGCTGCACCGCTTCGGGCGAGTTCAGAATAAAGTTCGGTTCACAATACTCAACACCCTGGCGAAAGCTAATTTCGGCCGCCAACTGTTTGAGGTCCACTGATGTTTCGTTTGAGATCAACAGATGAGCGCCAAGAGCCGGAATGTATTCAACCCAGGTCAAATTGTATTCATTGGAAATTGAATCAAGCGTGACTTGCGAATCACCTCGCCAAACCAGTTGCTGCGGCACAAACTCATCAGCGCCGGAGACCGGACCCGGGCTCCACAGCGTTCCGAACATGATTGCGGCGCAGAGCGCCAGCCGTTGCTGTGTTGTGACATATGTGTGAGTTTTTCTGTTCATAAGCTTTATAACGCCGGAATCAATATACTACATAAGCGCTAATTCCCGGCGCCGAAAATGCTGAAAGCGGCCCAATGATAAGCTGACGGTTTCCTCTGCCGCACCACCTGGCTGGCGGTTTGCGCGGCTGTGGGAATCTCCTCTCCTTCAAACAACGAGGCGTAGAAATTGTTCATCCACAGCGCCGTTGAATCATCGGAAACCGGCCAGCGGCCGCCGATGACATTGCGCGCCCCCATTTCCAGAAGTGAGCGCACCAGGCCGGTGGACTCTTCACCCGGCAGGGCAACTTGCTCGGCGGCCCGGCAGGCCGCCAGAGTGACGAGATTTACACGCGCCCGGCGCAGGCGAAAATCAGCCGCAAAAATCGGTGCATCTTCAAGCGCCAGAAAGGAATAGAACGGATTGTCCTTGCGCAGTTGGGAGTGACCGGAAAAATGCCAGATGTAATACTCGCCGTCCTCGGGCCAATCCGACCGGCGGCAAAAACGATGCATAGCAACCGAATCGCCGGCTTTCACCCTCAGCGTTTCTGTTTCCAGATCGACTGACGGCAGATCATCGGATTTGCCGACAAACACTTCGATTCTGGAGGAACTCGATTTGATGCTCCGCGCTCGAACAAAATGGCGCAAACTCGGAGACTGGGAGAAAAAATGGCTGTCTCCCAACGCGCGGCCTTCAATACGAATAGCCTCCCAGGGAAGATTCGCCAGCTCGCCTTCGGGTATAATCAGGACCTTTTTCTGAGAGCGGTCAATCCCCAGGGGCTTCCACAGCCACTGGCCCAGTTCATCAAAATAGCTTTCCTCCGCCTTCAGCGTCGAGCTGTTTCCCAGGTGTGGCGCCAGCAGTTCGCTTTCGAGTATAAAACGCCACTGCCTGAGGGCCTCGCTCAGCCGCTGGCGGCCGCATGAGTATCTGACAACGTCCACGTTTCCAGATCGATGCACAAAGGCGATCAGTTCGTCTGCGCTGAAATGAAACTGCACGATTGGCATCAGTTGTGATACGCGTTTGAAATCTTCTTCCAGTTCGGCTTGTAATGAACCGCTCTTAGTTGACACATTGGCGGCTTTTTTCTCCAGCGCCGCCATCTGACTGCGTACGTCCTTGAGACCGCGGGCGAATGATCCGTTATCATGCGCCGACATCAGGCCGCGTTCACCGGATTGGCTGGCGAGCGAGTTACTCAGAGCCGCCACAGTCCGGGCCAGGTCCGCCAGCGAGCGGATGGCCTCAGCTCTGTCCGGGTCGCTTTCCAGCGTTCCGGGTCCCGGCGCCCAGATGCCGGCTGTTTTGTAGCGTTCAGACCACAGCGCCGATTGAAGCGGGTGTTCTTGCATCTCTGCGTTAATCAATCGCTGATGGGGCGAAATATCCTGCCTGGCCAGGGCGGTGCGCAATTCCACCGGCGGTAGCCCTGCGCGCAGTGTGTCGAGCTTTTCCGCCGCGTTTTTCCAACGTTGTTTCGCCCGAGTTTTTTTCCCGGATGCCGCCTCGTGGTCGCCCAATAGTGTTTGCCAGATTGCAAACAAATGCGGAGAGGACCTGACAGCGCCGCTTTCGCTCAGACGGGCCAGGGCGTCTGTTCCCTTGACCGGGTCAACCGCCAGCTGTAAATCACATAGTGTTTCCCACAGCGGAAGCTGTGCCTGATGAAACTTGTTGCGCGATTTGTTGAGTTCCCGCGCACGGTCTTTGTCATTCTTTGCCAACAGCGCGGCAATCAAATGTGACGCCGCCAAAAATCCCTCGTTCTTTTCCGCCCGAAAACCTGCAACTGCCCGTTTCAACGCCGCGCGCGCCTCGCTCATTTTACCCAGCGCCAGCGCCGCTTTGGCCCGGAATAAAGCCGACTTTGAATATTCATAGCGCAAACCCTGCTTCTTGAATTCTTTTTCAGACTCACGCGCCGCAATCAGCGCATCGGAAAACATGTTCAGATGCAATAGCGTCTCGGCCTGGTCAAGCTCACACAGCGGAACGCCGCGCCGATGACCAGCGGCGGCATAGTCACGCTGGCAAGCGGTCAAATCTATTAGCGCAATATGAAACTTGCCCGTCAGCATATTCAGCCAGGCCAGTCCGTAACGCGCATCAGTGGCATCCAGCGGCCGGTCGTGTTTTTCGTAAATATCGAGCGCCAGTTGATACAGGCGCCGGGCTTCGTCAATTTCAAACAACTGCAAAAGTGTGTTGGCGCGATTGTATGACGCCCGCGCCAGCGCCAGGTCATGACCGGCGCCGGCAAAAACTTCAGCGGCGCGGGCATAGAGTTTTTCGGCCTCGCGATGCCTGTCCTGCCGATGCAGGGTGTTGGCAAAATTTACCTGCGTCATGGCCACGTCAACTTCGGAGTTCAATTTCCTAAAGGCCGCGATTGCATTTTTCGCCGAGCGCCGCGCGGCAGGTAAATCACCCAGGTACATATAGACATCAATCAGCGCCCGGTCGATACGCGCGCGATAATCTGCGTTACGTTTTCCGAGACGACGCGCTTCTGTGTAGGCTTTGGCGGCTTTTTGATAATCGCCCTTGAGATGCAATGTGCGCGCCAGTGAGCGATAAGCGCTGCGTGAGAGCGCCCCGTTGTGGCCAAAGCGTTTGACTTGAGAGACAAAGCGCCTGGCTTCTTTCAGCGCTGACGGGAAGGAACTCTGACAGCGCGCCCAAATGCGTTTTTCTATCGCGTCAGCCAGTTTGGATTGAAAGCGCTCCGGGGCATCGCCGTTTTTGAAAAAAAGCGCGATGGCTTTGTCAATTGAGATCGCCGGGCTGTTTATTTGTTTTCTGGTTTTTTCCACGACAATTCCGGGAAAGTAATTTTCGTGTCATGTGATTGTAACACGAGCCTGCGCGGCGGATACGCGCTGGACCATTGATAAAACTCAGCGCCGCCGCTTTCGATTTTTTTGGAACCAATATACGCCGCGAACTTTTCGCTTTCAGCCAGCGGGCCGCTCAGGCGGCCGACAAAATCCCAGCCAGAGGGGCTCTTTTCCGCACGCAGATCAAACGTGATCCCCGCAGCCTCAAGACGCAGCCTCCGTTCGTCCAGTCCACCCGCCCCGGGCGACCCGGCTGACCCGCGCACGCCAACCGGCAGAGGCATGACCCATGAATCAAAAGAAACAGCCCCGAATATCTCTCTAATGCCCGATGAAATTTGTTCGAGCTTCCTGGCGCCTGTCGCTTGCGGCAGAGAGTTGACCTTTGCCAATAGTGCTTTCGGCGCCTGCGCCAGCAAAGCAAGTCCGGCGAATTGAAACAACGACAGCAGCCGGTACTCCAGCGCCAGCGCGCGATCGGTTCTGACCCTCGCCTCAATCTTTGAGACTGCCGCCGCATTCAATCCGGCAGCCGCCTCGATCATTTCATTTCTGAACAGTTCTTTGGACATATCTCTCTCTAGTCATACGTTTGGACACGCCTTCCCACCTCCCTGGCGGTAATTATTCCGCATCTATCAGAGCCGGGAAATCTCATGTTCGTACATCCAGATAGCCCAGCTTCTGCAGGATTTTCTTGAGCTTTTCAAGGCAGCGCTGCCTGGTCGGGCCGAGGCTATTCATGGCAAGTCCCAGCCGGTCAGCTATTTCTCTATATGATTCCTCCTGAGGTGAAAAAAACAGCGCAAACAGCAGCTCCCGGCAGCGCCCGTCAATCTCCCCGAGCGCTTCTTCAAACTGGCGCTGCAATTGAAGCCGTTCGAGAGTTTTGTCGGGCAGTTCGGCATCATCAATCGGTTCGGGCGCCTGATCCAGCGATTCAGTGGCTAAGGAGCGTTTTTTAAGGCGAAATGCTTCTCTGCGTGCGGTGGTCGAGAGCCAAGAGGAAAGTTGATCGGGGTCTTTCACGGACTCCCGGTTTTGATAGAGGGCAATCCAAGTATGCTGAAAACAATCACCGGCCTCGGTTGAGGACAATCCCGAACGGAGCGCTATTGAGTACACCAGCGACTGATAACGATTGACCAGTTCGGTCCAGGCTTTCGATTTGCCGTCCAAAACATCGGCCCAGATTTCCCTGTCATTTCTACGCATCAACTCAAGGTAAGCGAAAATCGAAATCTGGCAAGGGATAGCTTAAGCGCTACTCATTTTAACTCGGACTCTGACTTTGAATTAACGAGCCAGAAGCGAGCTATCCATTTCGACAGCGCGGCGAAACCACTCACGCGCGCGTTTCAGTTTGCCCTCCCTGAGATACATATCGCCCAGCTCCTGATATACCTGCCCCAGTTCAGCTATAATGAATTTGTTGTACGGATTCAGACCGTCGGCGATTTCAAGATAATAGAGCGCGCTGTCAAAGTTGTTGAGCGCGCGAAAGGCCCGCCCGAGATTCAAGTACGCAGGCGCATACATCGGGTTTATATCAAGCGCCTGATGAAGCAGTGTTAACGCGCTGTCAATTGGGCCGCCCTGGCCGTCTTGGCCGCTGCTGCCGAGTTTTGCCGCTCTGTGGGTAAGCGCCACTTCGGGATACATTTTGGTGTAGCGTTTCACGATGGCCGCGACGGCGGTTATGTTTCTCCGTTCGGCGTGGAAATTTTGCAAAAGCTGCATTGCTGTTCGATTCTTTTTCGTGTCGAGCTCAATGAATGATTCGATGCGCCTCAGCGCGACTTGTTCATCTTTACTCGCATATATTCTGGGAGCTAACATGAGAAGCGAGAGAGCGATTGCCAGAGAGGCGATTTTAACGGAGAACGGGAAGCCATGTTTGCTTTTCAATACCAGGAAATAAAACAAAACAGTAACGGGAATCGCGGCAAACGAAAACAAATCCCAGTCGCGCGGCATCCCGAGTTTTGGATCAAACAGAAAAACCGCAGCCAGTGTCGAGCCGCTCAGTATTGCCAGGAAACGAACTGTTGGTGAGAAATTTCCGGCGCCGACAGTTTTCCTCTTAT
>JADFNA010000519.1 GCA_022563625.1 Candidatus Zixiibacteriota bacterium | reverse complement strand
ACCGAGGGTTAGCGGGAGCATTATCTCATGCGGGGCCAGGGTGGCGTAACCCGCCGTATGAAGAAATCGCCGGGCTGCTGAGAAGCATTCGGCGCATCGCTGTTGTCGGACTATCTTCAAAACCGTCACGACCGAGCAACGGTGTAGCCGCCTATCTGCAATCGCACGGGTATGAGATAGTCCCGATCAATCCCAATGAGACCGAGACTCTGGGCATTAAGGCGTTTGGGGCGCTCGATGATATTCCGGGCAGAATCGATCTGGTGAACATTTTCCGCAGAGCGGAGTATGCGCCGGGGGTGGTTGTGGAGGCGATCAAGATTGGCGCCAGAGCGGTCTGGATGCAGGAGCGTGTGGTTTCAGAGGAGGCATTCGAAATTGGCCGCAAGGCCGGTTTGATTATGGTCATGGATCTCTGCATGCTCAAAGCCCACGGGCAGCTTCTATAACTTTTTTCGGATCAGGTTATTAGCCATGGCGCAGCCCCAGACTAAGAGCTCCATCGGCTCGTTCCGATAGGTATAAGGATGGCTATGAATTACTCCTCGTATTCTGATTCAGGTAATTTTCAGGACAGCCGCCCCGGCGGTCCCGGCGGCCCCGGCGGTTCAAGGATCCGCTTCGGACCGGGCGGAATCGGCTCTATGATAAAGGCCTTGATTGGCGTAACCCTGTTGGTGTATATCCTCCAGCAGTTTTTGTACTTGATAGGCGAATTGGGACTTACACCCGGCCTCTTTTTTACTGATTTCCCCAATCGGCTCTATCAACCGCTCAGCTACATGCTGTTGCACAGCAGCTTTTTCCATATAGCTTTCAATATGCTTTTCCTGTGGATGTTCGGGACCGAGATTGAGCGTCTGTGGGGAGGGGCTAAGTTTTTGCGGTTCTATATCTTCTGTGGACTGGGAGGCGCCGCGCTGACGCTCTTGTTCAGCCCTAATTCCATGATTCCGATTATCGGCGCATCCGGGGCGGTGTATGGCGTTATGGCCGCCTACTGGCGATATTTCCCCGACCGCAAGTTATACTTGTACTTCATCTTCCCCGTCAAAGTACGCTATTTCATCCCGATTCTCCTGTTTTTGATACCGATATTCTCAATTCTCTTCGCCCGAGGTTCGGGAATCGCCCATCTGGCCCATCTGGGAGGGGCGCTGGTGGGCTTTCTGCTGGTTCTGCGAGGAAACCCGGCTTCCGGAACTTCGGCTAACTTTTTTCGGGATTTCATCCGACGTAAGAAACATGAGCGTCTCACGGCCCGGCTTGAGAGCAATCGCCACAGGGCCGGTGATGTAATGAAACGGGTGGACGCTATTTTAGATAAGATCAACGAAGTCGGTCTAGAGAACATTACCGACGAAGAGCGAAAATTCCTTGAAGAGGCCAGCGAAGAACTCTCACGTGGCAAACGTCACAATTGAGCGATGGACTCCACCGGGTTCAAGCGCCGGACAGGCCCTGCCTGAAAGCGCCGGCCTGAAAGAACACAAACTTTATGCGCAAACAAGTATTACTCGTAGAAACTGATGAGCAGACACGGATAGCTGTTGAGTCGGCTCTGCGTCAGGACGGCTTCGAAGTCGTCTCGGTCGATTCAGCCAGCCGCGCAGAGGGCATATTGAGCGTTTCGTCATTCGACGCCGCTTTGATCGGAGCCGGGATTCGGGACGACAACGGCCCGTATGCTGTCAATTGGCTCGGCTCAGATGAACGCTCCAGTACTCCATTCTCGGTTCTTTGCCCCCAGGAAGTCATGATTCCGGAGCTTCCCGAGGAGTTGGTGGTTCGTTGTCCGTTTGCGCCGGAGGTCATTCAGCGTAAGGTCAGAGAATTGACCGGCGAGCAGACGGCCGCCGTCTCTGCCCAGGATCCGGCCCAGGCGGGAGGTGAGGAACTCTTTGGAGGGTCCAGCGTGGGAGAGGATTTTCTGGACCAGGCCCTGGGGCTTGATCAGTTGGAAGTCAACGAATCCGAAACGATGGATGCCGGAGACACGACACAAGTTGGGCCGAGAAAGGTTTCTGAGAGTCTGGTTGGCTATGAGGCCGAT
>JADFNA010000518.1 GCA_022563625.1 Candidatus Zixiibacteriota bacterium | reverse complement strand
AACCTGGTGAGGACTGCCAGCGGTGAGAGATCAATCAGCGTCGGGTCCGCTAGCTTCAGCCGCTTCACCCGGCCGGCTTCAATTTCCGATTCCAGCTTGGCGTCAAAGCCCGGATTCCGTTCTACGAGATTCTCGCGCACCGCTTCAACCTGCTCCTCCATTATCAGGCCGCGGGCCACTCCTGATTGATTTGACACAATAACCAGTTTCCAGCCCTCCCGCAGCGCTCCTTTCAGAGATTGCGCTGCACCCGGATATAACTCGACTTGCGCCGGATCACCGAGAAACCCCTTTTCAACGATCACTGCGCCGTCGCGATCAAGAAACAGCGCCCTTGAGCGCTTTTGGCGGCGCTCAAGCATTTCAGTAATAGCGCCTTGGACCTGCTGCCGGGAAATTCCGCTGAAGCAGTGTCTCTGGTCACGGAAACATGGGCGTGAACCGTGCAGCGAACATGGACGACAATACTCGTCCGTTTCCAGAACGCGATCAAACACTCCCCGGGGAGCGAATCCCAGCGCCGGATGTGTCGGGCCAAACAGGACGATTACAGGCAGCCCGTTCGCTGAGCACAGATGTGCGATTCCCGAATCATTAGACAGAGCTGCGGCCGAACGGCGCATGACTGTTGATAAAAGCTCCAAAGGAGCGTCAACCAACTCTGCGTAATTATCCGGGGTGAAATACTCCGCCAAAGATGTATTGGACTCACGGCGGGTCCGGACGCAGATGACCTTGAGTTTTCCATCCGAGGCGCTCTCCCTTGCCGAGGCGAACAATTCCAGCGGCGCTTGTTTCGTTGCGTGACGCGCTCCGGGGGCGAGCAAGAGAATTGTTTCATTATCAGCCAGCCAGCGCTGAATCTTCTCGGGCGCATCACTAATTGGCGCGCTAAATGACTCGCGCAGAATCGGATGTGTCGCCGAAAGGGCGAAGTTTGAATCAATCTTGCGCAAGCTTTGATTGTACGAATCAATCACATGATCGACAGGTCTGTTCGTACGCTTTCTACGCACGATTAGTTCCCGGCCCAAACGGCGCTTGGCGTAACTGACTTTTGTGTTCGCGCCCATCAGGACACGCAGAAATGTAGAGCGCAGATTACCATGCAGATCTACAATCAGGTCAAAGTTGTTGTCTTCCAGTTTGAGCGCCGCGCCGGCCAGACTGAACACATTCTGCCTGCGCTCTAGCGCCAGCGCCCTGTCAACCCCGGGCAGGGCGCCGGCAAGTGATACATACCGGGTACCGGTGAGATAAGTGATGGTGGATTCGGGATAGGTCAGCTTGAGATTGAGCGTAGTCGGGCCGGTGAGAATGATATCACCCAGCGAACTGAGGCGGATAACCAGAATATTTTTCATAGGGAGTTGATCAGCCTGTGGCAGGGGACGGCGTAGAAGGGCGGCGGTCTCAGGGGTCAGGACGCTAGATAAAGACTAGCGCAAGTGACCCCAGCGCCAGACTGTAGACGCCAAAATAGAGGAATTTCCCCTTGCGAATCAAGCGCATCAGCCAGCCAATGGCAAAAAGTCCCGAAACGAACGCCACCGCCGCCCCGCTCAGATAAACTGCCAACTGCTCCCCTGCCAGAGTTCCGAGATTGTCGATGTCCAAGGCCGCGGCGCCAAGTATAACCGGAATAGCCAGTAAGAAGGAAAACTCGGCGGCCCGCTGCGGAGAGACTTTCAGAAACATCCCGGCGCTGATTGTCAAACCGGAGCGGCTGATTCCCGGCAATATCGCCAACGCCTGAGCCAGCCCGATACCCATGGCGCTGCGCAGTCTCACGCTCTCGCCTCCGATACGGATAAATCCAGTCAGGACCAGAATCACTCCGTTTATCAGAAGCATGCTGGCCGCGAATGTCGGCGAGGAGAATACCCCGGACATATGCGACTTGATATACAATCCCGCCAGCGCAGCCGGGATAGTTCCCAACCCGACCAGCCAGATCAGCCTGCGGTCTTGTGAGTCACCTCCGGGAAGTAGTGAGACAGCCATGCGCCAGAGCAAGCGGCGGAAATACACAAAGACCGCCAGCAACGTTCCCA
>JADFNA010000517.1 GCA_022563625.1 Candidatus Zixiibacteriota bacterium | reverse complement strand
TGTCGATCCGTCGGGCAAATTTTCGACCGTGTCAAAGACATTGCGAACAACTGTAGTCTCTTTTACGGGCATGAGAATCTTCACCAGAACTGCCCCCGAGACGGCCAGGCCAATAAACAGAAATATCACCCGGCGCCCGACTTCGCGTCCGACCAAAGTTCTCCAGAGCAGCCAGCCCAGCCCGCCGGCAAGGAATATGTAAAAAATGGTTTTCATCGTCCCTTACTCGTCTCCTCCGCTGAGGTGGGTGCGCTCTATTCCTATGATAACCCGCAGCGACATGGAGATGATACCCAGCGCAATACCAATCAATATTGCCCGCTGGCCGGCCTGATTTGGCACTGACATAAGCCAAAACGAAAGATTTTCAACTTTTAAAATCGACAGCGATTCAGGCAGCCAACCAGTCATTACCACACCGACAAAAGTCTGGCCCATCAGGATCACGAACGCCGCAATCAACAGCATCACGGCGTCGGAGTTCTTGGCGCGGAAAGCGCGGTACGAAGCCGAAGAGATGTAGAACGCTAAGAGAGAGTACATGGTGGCCGACAGTGGCGCTTTGATTGAGTCAAAAAGATAGGTGAATAGAGTTCCGGAAGCCTGCAAATCGGCGCTGATCTCATTTCCAATCTTGAACACTCCGGCGGCAAGCATGATGAAAAAGCCGATCAGGGTGACTATTGCAAACTCCCAATCACGAGCCCGCGTTGATATTTTCTGAATGTTGAGTTTGATCAAACTGCCGCCTCCCAGAAAAAACGCGAAGACGCCAATGACCTGAAAATACTGAGAGACGTTTTCTCCAACGTCCTTCCACGGCGGAATAAACGTCGAGATTATCAAAACGAATCCCGCCGCGAATGTAATGAGCAGCGCCACACCGTTTTTCATAAGATATTCACCCGTGGCCTGTCAAAATTATTGGCGCTCATCTCAGTCAGCGCCAGCCGTAAAAATGGTTTGAACCGCGTTAAAGACATCCCCGTACGATTCCGGACTCAGGCCGTCCCTGTGGCCCAGTGTCGCAAGCAGGACCCCGAGAATTATGACTATCATGGCCAGCGCTTTGCCCATATCCTGGCCTTTTAGCGAACCTAGTTGCTTGGGTTCGTTACTCAAGTATGCGCTGGCCGCAAAGAGCTCCTCACCAATCAGAGTGTAATCACAGGCGGCCACAAAGAATGGCAGTTGGGCGGGCATCGCGGTGCCGCCGATCTGAATCGCGCCGATCGAGTTGCCTGTCTCGGCCAGAATCAGGGATTCGGCGAAAAAAGCGCCCATGTAAAAACAGGTGGCCGGTTTGTCGCGCACCATGATGCCGTTGACTGCCGCAACATAGCCGAACTGTTCATCAGAGACATAGTAAATGTCGTCCTTGCGGAATGCGTCGGGCCTCCCGGCGGCAATATACGCCTCTTTAACTGTCTCCCGCGCGGCGGTCATTGCCAGCGAGGCGCGAGTCGGCACCAGAATACGCGAGTCATAATTAGCCACCTGGCGCGCAACTTTCGAAAGGATTGTCATCCCGGCAATTGTCTGAACATCATCCATGTCCAGAATTCCGGGAATAAATAAAATCGGGCGGCCCATCTCGGTGGCGCGGCCGATGGCCTCTTCAACTGCTTCAAGGCCGGCCAGTTTTCTCAGGAAGAAACTCTTACCCTTCTTGGCAGAATAAATAAAGTACATAACCGCTGCCGAGAGGAAAATCATAAATACCAGCACCCAGATGCGTCCAAAATTAAACCACTCGGCATCCGGAGCAACCGGGCCTGCGCTTTCAGATATGGCGGACTGTCCCCGGACATGGACCGAACTGACCGCATAGAAATAAGTGGAGCCTTTGACGACAGTTCTGTCCATAAACTCGTATGAGGCGTCGAACGATGAAGCAACAAAGTCCAGTGAATCATAGACGCCGCCGTCTTCCCGGCGAAAGACAATATAACCCTTGAACTCCGCGGCCCCGAGAGTGTCTTCGGCTGATGAGACCCACGATACATCAACCGCTTCACCGTTGTCATATTCATGATCTCTGGTTTGCACATTAA
>JADFNA010000516.1 GCA_022563625.1 Candidatus Zixiibacteriota bacterium | reverse complement strand
CAGAACAGCCGGATTGATCCAGACAGCCTCGGGTCCGTAAACAGAGGATGCAAATCGATGAAAGTACACTCCCTCGGGAATTGGCGCACGCGGACTGGCGGCCAATCCGGCGCCGGGGTTTACCAACACCCAGGCAAGAGCGCCCAAGAACACGCCAGATGCCGAGCGAGATTTGAATGTGTATTCTGTTCTGAGCATTCGCCTTATGGTCCCTGTTTCCGCCTGTGCGCCGACAGCGCCGATTGCACCCACCGGCGCTAACGATGGCCGGTGATGAAAATATCTCCGCCGTGTCTGGTTGTGACACGGACTTGCGCCAGGCCTTCACCGGCAATTGCCTCAAATTTCTGTTCAGTGACCTTATCGACACGATGCGGTATGTTACGCAGGTCAATAGTCCCGTCTTCGCGCGCTGTCAGGCTGAATGTCGCTGATATGTCTTCTTTGAATCGAAGGCGCACATCCTCGAATGAATTGCGCACCTGCAGCCGCGCGGAATGAGCGACATCATCAAAACGAATATCAATCACACCTCCGCTGTTGCGAAGTGTACTTTTCCGCCCGGTTAGCGTGACCGAGCGGCCGCGGATTGTTCCGCGCGTAACATGAAAGTTCATCGGTCCGGTATAGCGTGTCAGTGAAATATCATTGTTTTCGGTCCGGGCGCTGGCCGAACGTAAGGCGGATGATCGTAGATCAGTCACTGTAATGTCGGTGAGTATTATTTTTCCGTTGCTGTTGCTGATCTCAAATGAGCCTGTCAGGTTTTCAACCGAAACCCGGGTGTTGACTGCGCTGATGTTTAGGTGTCCGTCGGCGCCGCTGATTTCCACCGGCTGATAGGATTCCCGGACAGTAAGACCGCCGACTGGCCCGGTACTTGTCAGTTGCAGATATGGCGCATCAATTTCCACACGTGTTCCAACCGGTACCGTGATCTGAATGTCTGCCCGCGGCCTGTTCTTTTTGAAAGCTGATCGTAGTTCATTGTCAATTACCAGACTCAATGATAAATCTTTTTCGCCAGGCTCAAAGGACAATTGAATGAGGTCCTTGATCTCTTCGGCGGCGCCCCGGTCATCCGCCTTGTAAGCAAGCTGCGCGTCAACACGAACAACCGACACGCTGTCGCAGGTGATCTCAAGCTCGCCGAATATGGCAGGATTATCATCCATTTCGATTAACAGTATCCCGGCGTCCGGTATGGAATCTTCCAGCGTAAGAAAGGTTAGCTGATAATATCCGCCGCCAACAGGCCGCAGGGAAAGAGAGCTTTCCTGGCCGGCTGCTGTTATCGATGCGAAAATGAACAGCGCGCAGAAGAGCGCCGCGAATAACGGTTCTTTTCGACCAGGCCGGGGAATGTGACCGGGGACCGTGGACATCATTTCGTCAATCTCTTCATGTGATTGTCTTATGGTAATCTTTTTTTATCTTTCGACAAGTTTTCTTGCGAAATCCACCTGGCCGTTGATGGGCGTTCATGGCCAGCGTCCCATACTACCACAATGCGCCGCTGACTACCACCTCGGCGACATTTATCACTACGATTATGAAGCGGTAATGTTCATTCACGGCGGTCATTGACCAGGCTCATCTGGTGCATGATTATACCGGCCGCCATCGCCGCATTCAGCGATTCCAGCCGGGCGCTGTGTGAAATTCGCAACCGCTGATCAGCCAGGCCGAGCAGCTCTTCGGACACCCCCACGCTCTCGGCTCCCACCGCCAGAGCCAGCGGAGCGTTAGTTTCACTTCCTTTTTGGTTCTGTCCGTCCAGTTTCCATCTCGACTCGGACTCACCCTGTAGATCGGCCGCCAACAGCCGAAGATTGATACGGGATTTTAGGCTTTTAATCTGATCGTAGCTGGAATCCATGAGAGTAACGCCAAAAATGGCCCCGGCGCTGGCCCTGACGACTTTGGGGTTATATGGATCAACATTTTCTCCCGCAAGCAAAATCAGGTCGAATCCAAAACCCAGCGCAGTCCGGATCAGGACACCCAGATTCCCCGGATCAGACCTATTCTCTACGATAAGGATGCGCCGGGCCG
>JADFNA010000057.1 GCA_022563625.1 Candidatus Zixiibacteriota bacterium | reverse complement strand
TTTGTCTTCGAGTTTGTAGCGATTTTGCGGGTTGGTCGCGTTTTCAATGTCTTTCGATAGTGTTTTTGAACGAGAACTTGACGGTAAATCCCCTGAAGCTTTTCTGCCGTTGTGGGTTGCGGGGAATTGGGTTCGATTTCCTTATTTCGTGTGTGGAGTCATGCCCGTCTTTCCCTTTTGGAGATAGCGCTCTGGTGAGAGCGGAAGTTTTCGTGGTTGGTGTTGAGTTGTTTTTTGGTTATGGGCATAAGTTTGGCCTCTCTATAAAGGGGGCTGGTGGGGATTTTGTGATGGTGTTGTGGTGAAATTGTGAAGATTAGAGGGGCAGACCGGGAGGTCTGCCGCCCACAACAAATGAGCAGACAGGGTGTGAATTTTAAGAACGCACAGGGATCCACCCGAAGGGTGGGTCCCCGGCCTCTGTATCAGTTCGTGGAGACTTTGTCCATCCCGGCCAGTTCCATCTCCTTCAGAAAGGACTGCCTGTGCTTTTCTGCGGAGTCGTTCATGGTCCTTACTACTCCGAAATCCAAACCCGATACGGTGCGCAATGGACGCGCGCCGTGCGGCATGTCAATCAATTTTGCGAAATCATCGGCGACTATGCTGGGGTCGGTCGGCAAATCCGGATCATTGACCATGCTTTCGAAGCTCTTTACGAATCCAGCGAAGAATTCACCGACATGGCCATAGTCGGCTCCCGCAGACTCATCAGCGCCGTTCTGCATGTTTTCAAGGAAGTTCGTTCCGAAGGGACCGGGCTGAATTATAACGGTCTCGATTCCAAGCGGCGCTAATTCAAGCCGCAGACTCTCCAGCAATCCCTCCAGCCCCCACTTGCTGGCGACATATGCCGACATACCCGGCATGGCGATTCGCGCGGCGATGGTGCTCACGTTAATCAGCAGACCCTGTTTTTGTTTTCGCATCTGTGGCAGAACCGCTTTGATGCACCTGAACACACCTGTGATATTTACATCGAATTGTTGGTTCAGTTGTTCCGCCTGAAGGGTTTCCATCGGGCCACCCCAACCGCTTCCGGCGTTGTTGATCAGAACATCAACACGGTTGGCTTCGGCTATCACCTGCTGGATTGCTTTGTTGACCGACTCGTCGGAAGTCACGTCCATTTCTAAGACTTTGAGTTGTACAGATTCCTTGCTGGCAAAGTCACGCAGACCCTGCGCGGCTGATTTGTTCTTGCCGTCGACTGCGCGCATTGTTGCGTAGACTGTATGACCCTTTTGGGCCAGCTTTTTAGCTCCCTGCTCTCCAAAACCTGTGCTCGTGCCAGTAATAATGATTACTTTGCTCATCTCTGTCTCCGTTTGAGTTGACTTTTCGTTGCTTTGACGATGTCCACAATGCTCTATTTGTCTCCCGGTGGGAGGCGCCAACGCAAGGTAGAGACATGTGGTCTTGATGTCAATCGGACTAGGGCATTGCCAGAACCCGACGAGGGCGAATGCTCTCTTTGGGGATTCAGACATACGTGGCTACAAGAATTCGGAGCGGCAAAATGGGTTTGTTTGGTGTATGTTTTTTTTCGGGGGGGTGGTTTGTCTTGAGTGAATGTTTTTTCGCTTAAGTCCCCGGTGGGGATTTGTGTGGGAGTTGTGGCGATTTTGCGGGTTGGTCGCGTTTTCAATGTCTTTCGGTAGTGTTTTTGAACAAAAATTGGCGGAAATTCCCCTGAAGCTTTTCTGCCGTTATGGGTTGCGGCGAATTGGGTTCGATTTCCTTATTTCGTGTGTGTAGTTATGCCCGTTTTCCCGCTTGGAGTTAGCGCTCTGGTGAGAGCGGAAGTTTTCGCGGTTGGTGTTGAGTTGTATTTGGGTTGTGGGCATAGGTTTGGCCTCTCTATAAATGGGGCTGGTGGGAATTTGTGTGGGAGTTGTGGTGAACTTGTGTATTAGTGGGAGAAGGGGCAGACCGGGAGGTCTGCCGCCCACAGTAATAGCTCCGTATTCGTTAATACGGAGGTGTGGAAGAAAAATTATGGGCAGTCGGCGGGGGAGCGGTTGAGGGCTTTGAATGCTTTTTCTAGGAGGGTACGGTGTTCAGGAATTAAATCATCTTTGCGAGCCCAAGCTTTGCAGAGCGTTGAGAATGAATCATCAGGTCTATTTAGCTTTCGCTGCGCGACTCCTTTGTTCACCATTGCCCTTGCCACGGACTCTTTGAGAGCCGATTCTTTTTCAGCGCCAAATTTGTCAATTAGTTTGTCGTAAGTCTCGATTTCATCCTCGGATTTATCCAGCGCTCCCTGCGTGACTCCTTTGTTAAACATTGCCATTGCCACTGGCTCTTTGAGCGCCGCTTCTTTTTCAGCGCCAAATTTGTCAATTAGTTTGTCGTAAGTCTCGATTGCATCCTTACTGCAATCCATTTCGCCGAGGGTGCAGGCTACATTGAATATGCCCCTTGCGTCATTGATTGATTCTAGGGCTTGGGCTAGAAGTTTTAACTCTTCTTTTTTGACTAAATTGAGAGTGTTTGTCACTACTCTTCTGGCGGGGTTGTCCTGAGTTAAGTAGGCCATGTCTGGCGTTATTGGGTCACGGTCTTCGGAGTTAATGAATGATTTGTCATGCAAGACCTGTAGTATCTCTGGCAGACTGTCGACTTTGCTTCTATTGAAGACTTTTTGCATGACGGCAGTTACACGATTGAAAGTTAATGGCACCACACCAGCTACAAGTAGTTGGAGAGCGGCGAGACAAATTTTGGGGCCATCATCCAATTTACTGAACTTAATTTTCATGGATTCAAGCGCATCTTTCATAGTAACGTGGCCAGGCTGAGAGGGATTACCCATTTGATGCATAGTCCTCTTTTTCGATGGCAATATCCTTTGGTTGAGATTTAGTAGCTCATCGTCTGTCATATCCTTGAAAATAAACTTGCAGTGCAAACTTTCATATATTCTTAGGAAAGCGCCTGAGCTTGTAGCTGTAACAGCTCCAAGCTCATCATCTCCACGGCAAGTGCAAGCTATTGTCCAATCTATTTTTAGATAATCGAGTCGATCCAAAAGTCGCTTAATGTCTAACTTACTGGTTGCGAACTCGTTTAGGTCATCTAGTAATATTACTGTTAGTTTATCCCCACACAAACGGAGGGCGTCATCCGAAGGGACTTTGCTCTTGCGCGGTTTCATGACAATGATGTTTGGCGTAGTTTTGAGCGCAGCGTATAGTGTGCGACTCTTGCCAGCCATTGATGGGCCAATTATGACAAAGCCCTGTTTTCTTTTTATAAATTCGGATAAAGCGCTCTCCTCGATTTCTGGTTTGCTAGAGTCTGCGGATGTTTTTTTCTCACCCTCAATGAGTCTTCGGGGACTGTGAAACGGGTAATGCGGACGTGTTTTTGGGATTTGCTGCTCGTCAATTTCCATTGTCTGGTATCCCATATGGTTAGGTTTCATATCCTCAGAGGTAACGAGCAGATCGAATTCGTTTAGGAGGTCATTGTGGCGTTTTTTAGATGTGAGCCATCTTGTGAGTATCAAGAGTAGAATATCGATAATGACTGCAAATATGAAAATCGGCCTTGCTTGTTCATCTTCCCATAGCGCGACATAGAGCTTATTGCTCATGCTGGTTCCAGTTAGAGCATCACTTAGGAATGCTAAGACCGGGCCGGAAGCAAGGACAAGATTTATCCATTTCAGTATGTTAAATAATCGCCACATTCCTTAAGTTTCTTTAAGTCGAATTCTTCACTAAGATCCCGATGTCTCACGTTGGCGCTGTTTTTAGCGGGTCTTTTATGACGTCAGTATAACGAATGTCGATTCGGATGTAAATGGCGGTTGTGTATCTTGACGAATGAGCAGCGTTACCATTCCGATCCCCCCCTTTACATCTAATCCTCACCCCTATATATTCTTGGGCTGTCCGGGGTTTGGGCAGCGGTTTTTTTTGTTCTGGTGAGCGGGTTTTGGAGCGCCGGGGCTTTTCAGTAACACTTTATTAGATAAGAGTTTAGATCAGGCGTCGGCAGGCTTTGCGCCGGGGTCGAATGAGAATAGATTCCTACGATTACGGCAGTAAAGTCATTACGAGACAAAATCCACCATACATTCACCTGCGAGATACGACTGAGAATTCCTAGCATATGGCGAATCTGAAACCTGATGAGATCAAAGTTATACTGGCCACTGACTGTGGCTCGACTACCACCAAAGCAATTCTGATTGAATTCAAAGACGGCGAGTATCGTTTGACTACGCGCGGCGAGGCGCCGACGACTGTTGAGTCGCCGATTGAGGATGTGACCAAGGGCGTGCTGAATGCGGTGACCGAACTGTCCGAGCTTTCGGGCCGCAAGCTGCTTGATGAAAACGAAAGAATTATCACACCGGCCAACGGTAATGTCGGGACTGATATATATATCTCGACATCATCGGCCGGCGGCGGACTGCAGATGATGGTGGCCGGTGTGGTGCGCAAGATGACCGCCGAATCGGCCGAGCGTGCGGCGCTCGGCGCCGGGGCGATTGTGATGGATGTGATTGCTTCCAATGACAAGCGCCTGCCGCATCAACAAATCGAACGTATCCGCCACCTGAGGCCCGATATGATACTTTTGGCAGGGGGCATTGACGGCGGCGCAATGACACATGTTGTCGAGCTGGCTGAACTGATTGCGGCCGCCGACCCGCGCCCGAGGCTGGGTTCGAGTTATCTACTGCCAGTGATTTACGCCGGTAACAATGCGGCGCAAGAGGCAATCACTGCTACTCTGGGCAAAAAAGTTGATCTGAAAATCACCCCGAACTTGCGCCCGGTGCTCGAACGTGAAAATCTGTTGCCGGCCCGTGAGGAAATACACAATTTGTTTTTGGAACATGTCATGGCCCAGGCGCCGGGCTACAAAAAACTGATGGACTGGACCGATGCGCCGATTATGCCCACTCCCGGCGCGGTCGGCAACATTATCAAGACAATCGCAGACATCAATGACATCGAAGCGGTCGGGGTGGATATTGGCGGGGCGACGACAGATATTTTTTCGGTGTTCCGTCCCGACGGCAAAGAGGGTGTTTTTAACCGCACGGTCTCGGCTAATCTGGGCATGAGTTATTCGATTTCGAATGTGTTTGCTGAATCGTCAATGAAAAATGTGCTGCGCTGGATGGCGTTCAAAATGGACGAACGTGATTTGCGCAACCGGGTCAAGAACAAGATGATTCGCCCGACGACAATTCCGCAGTCGATGGAAGAGTTGATTTTCGAGCAGGCTATCGCGCGCGAGGCGCTGCGCCTGGCGTTTGTGCAGCACAAGAACTTCGCCACGCAATTAAAAGGCGTGCAGCAACAGCGTACTATCGCCGATGCGTTCAAGCAGGAAGGATCGGGCAAGACGCTGGTGAATATGATGACGCTAAATATGCTGATTGGCTCGGGCGGTGTGCTCTCGCATGCGCCGCGCCGCAATCAAGCGGCGTCGATGATAATTGATTCTTTCCAACCCGAGGGAATCACACGCCTGGCGGTTGATTCAATCTTTATGATGCCGCAACTTGGCGTGTTGGCGGAGGTACATCCCAAGGCCGCCACGGAAGTGTTTGACAAAGACTGCCTGGTGCATCTGGGGACGTGTGTGGCGCTGGTTGGGGAAATAAAAAAGTCCGGCATGGATGTCATGAACTACAGTTTGAATTTACCCGATGGGACAAAAGTCTCCGGTACGCTCAAACACGGCGACATGAAACTGATTAAACTGGGCCTGGACGAGAACGATCAGCCGTTGACTGCCCGAGCGACACTGGAGCCGATACGCGGACTGGATGTTGGCGCCGGTCCGGGAAACAAAATGGAAACGGCGCTGCCCGGCGGCGTGGTGGGAATTATCCTGGATGGCCGCGGGCGGCCGCTGATTATCAGTGAGGATGAAGAAACGCGCGTGAGTGATTTGCGGCGCTGGATTGATGAATTGGAAATTTATCCCGAAGGCGCCGTGACCCATTCGTATGCGCTGGCTGAGGACGTGGCCGCCGGTTGACGGCTGCGCTGATGATTGTGCGCTGGATGAGAATGATGAAAGAGTTTACTGCAAAGGCGCTTTACGCCGTATGTTTTGTGGCGCTTACGCTAGCTTTCGGAATCAGCTCCCGGGCTCAAACTGACAGAGCTGAAAACCCGGCCAACAATTACATTAACTGGGGGAAGAAATATTATATCACGATACCGGATGACTGGCGTCAAATAGACCGCTTCAATGTCGAATACTTCCTGCGCCTGCATGACAAAGACCCTGAGCAGGTTGACTTTGATGTTTTCCTGTGTCCCGCCGCCGACGTGCCGTTCTATTCCCAGGCCTATGTGTTTATCTCGGCAGAGGAAGTCGAAAACAGTGTCAGCATTGCCGATTCGATTCAGGTTGGCATGGCGCGCGAATTCGATAAGTTGATCGACGAAATGGCCAGAACCGGGCCAATTTCGCGTGTGAAATCAGGCAAGCCGGTCTACGACAAGTCAACGCAGACAATCACACAGGTCAGCGAAGTCAACGCGCAAGGGCAGAATCAAATCATGACACTGGTTATGAAGTTTTATGATTTTGGCATAGCCACATTTTATTTTTACACAACTGAAGACAAGTATGAGAGCTTCAAAGACAAATTTAAAGAGATCGCGGATAGTTTTAGCGATGAAGACCTTGAAAAAGCATCTGGCGGCGCAAAACCGAAGATTGTTGATGTGTCCGACATAAACTCGACGACTAATCCTCCAGTATCCCTCGAGGAGAAGAAAAGTTTTTTTGGCGGCCCTGCGCCCTGGGCAGTCCTGATATCTCTGGTGGTTGTTGTACTGATTGCCAGACGTAAACGCAAATGAGCTTCTAAACAGCGCTGAGTTCAGCGCTCACTTTATTGAGGAATTGACAAAAATGGCATTAGCATACGCGCCCGGCCTGACGGTCACTGAAGAACACCTGGTTAGAAAACGCCGCATCCTGCCGCTCAAAGGCGATGTGGTGGTCAAAGTCGGCCAGAAAGTATCGCCCGATGATGTCGTGGCGCGCACTGATTTGCCGGGACCGATTGAATCACTGAATGTTGCCAACCGTATGGGACTGCCGCCCGAAGACCTTGAAGGCGCCATGCTGAAGAAAGTCGGTGAGCAGATTTCCGAGGGTGACATAGTCGCCGAAACGCGCACACTCTGGATTTTCAAGACGACATGCACCGCGCCGGTATCCGGAACTATCGAATCGATTTCATCGGTCACCGGGCAGATGTTGATTCGCGGCGCTCCACAGCCGGTTGAAGTAAAAGCGTATTTGAATGGCGTCGTGACTGATGTGTTTGAAAACGAAGGTGTTGAAGTCACGACCTGGGGCGGTTTTCTGCAGGGCATATTTGGTGTTGGCGGCGAAACACACGGCGAACTCAAGCTGGCGGTCTCGTCACGCGATGACAACCTGACCGAAGAGTGTATAACTCCGGACATGCGCGGTAAAATCATTGTCGGCGGCGCGCTTGTGACGGCCGAAGGGATTAACGCCGCACGCAGGCAAGGAGTAGCTGGAATTGTGACAGGCGGACTGGATGACCATGATCTGAGAGATCTTCTGGGCTATGACCTGGGTGTGGCGATTACCGGCAGTGAAGACATCGGCATCACGCTGGTAATCACTGAAGGATTCGGCGAGATACATATGGCCGAGCGCTCGTTTGAACTGTTAAAATCACTTGAAGGCAAACGGGCCTGTATTAACGGAGCCACACAAATCCGCGCCGGCGTGATTCGCCCCGAAGTCGTTATCCCTTCCGATGGTGACGTATATGCCGTGAGTGAAAAAACTGACTACGTGCAAGGGGGCATGGATGTCGGATCGGCGTTGCGCGTGATACGCCACCCGTATTTCGGACGAATCGGCAAGGTTGTTTCTCTGCCGTCAGCGCTGACCGAACTCGATTCCGGCTCACATGCGCGCGTGGTTGAGATACAATTTGACGATGACAATCTCAAAGCCGTTGTCCCGCGCGCTAATGTTGAGTTGATTGAGTCGTAGTATTTTGAAATACGCTACAACTTAATGTAGGGGGGGTGCTCCGCCTTTTTTTGTGTTATGGTGTTGTGGAAGGCGTCGAGTTGGAGTGGGAGGTTGACTTTTGCGGCGTACTTGATTGCGAAGTCCTCGATGTCCTCCTCGGTGCGGATAAAGAAGAGGTCATCGACGATGTTGACGGCCTCGATGGTGGGGAAGCATTCGCGTGCCTGGAGAATCTCGGCGATGACGTTGTCATTGGATCGCTTGCGGACCCAGGTTCCCTTGTCTT
>JADFNA010000515.1 GCA_022563625.1 Candidatus Zixiibacteriota bacterium | reverse complement strand
CAAAGAACATTCGTCCCTTGCATGATCGTGTGGTCGTCAGGCGTAAAGAAGAAGATACAACTACCGCCGGTGGCATCGTGATCCCTGATTCCGCAGCCGAAAAGCCAAGTACTGGCGAAATACTCGCCACGGGCAACGGTAAGATCACCGACTCTGGTGAAGTGCGAGCCCTCGATGTCAAAGTTGGTGATACGGTTTACTTTGGTAAATATTCCGGGACTGAAATTAAAGTTGACGGCGAAGAACTGCTGATCATGCGCGAAGATGACATCATCTATGAATATAACGGCCAGACGGTGACCAACCATTCACAATTCTCAATCCTAGTTTCAACCAGCAAACAGGGCAGCAAGGTCCCGATTAAGATTATTCGCGACAACGAGCGCCTGACTGTCTCGGCCCAGATTGCAGATAAAAAAACCGGCGACATTGCAGCCTCCCGATGGTTTGAGAACCAGGGCCCGCCTGAGACATTCGAGTGGCAGGGAATGACACTAACAACATTCACCCGCGGTGTCGCCGAGCGCAACGGTCTGGACTACTCGCCAGGGGTGCTGGTCATGGGAGTTAGGAATCGAAGCGCCGCCAGAAGAGTCGGTTTTGCTCCCGGTGACGTTATCACCGAGATTGGCGCTAAACGAGTCAGAAACCTCGATGAGTTCCGCGAAGTGGCTGACAACATGTCAAAGAAAACACGGACGATCTCGATGATCGTCGTTGATAAGTTTGGCAACACAGAGTATCGCACAGTCAAGCCGAGATAAAACAGCTGGCCCCGGCCAGAGGAAAAAAGATTTTCGGGCTTCGCGCTGTTTGCGGGATTTGTCCAGTCAGATCAGTCAACATAAGAGAACATAGGATGCGCTCTTAAGAGTGGCGGCGGGAGGACGTCGTCCGGGGGGGCGCAGGGGAAATAGACACGCAGGAAGCAGACACGATAGGTATACAGAATGACACCCGGCATTTGTGGTGAGCGGGGCCGCGCTTTGGTGGCCGCGCTCTGCTGAATTCTGAATATCATGTTTTTGGAACGATGTTCCTGGCAACACAAGGCAACACATAGCAACACAGTTTTGCCGTAACACAGAAGTACAAAGGTTCAAATGGCCGCTATGGCGATGAAATACAAAGATGAAGATCGTTCGCTTGATCTTTATCTGAAAGAAATCGGGGAAACCCCGCTTATCAATGCCGCTGAAGAAGTGCGCTTGGCCAAGAAAATAAAGCAGGGCGATCAAAGGGCCCTGGAAGCGCTAACAAAGGCCAATTTGCGTTTCGTAGTCTCAGTGGCGAAACAGTATCAAAACCAGGGTCTGTCGCTGGCAGACCTGATCAATGAAGGAAATATCGGTTTGATCAAGGCGGCCAAACGCTTTGATGAGACCCGTGGCTTTAAGTTTATCAGTTATGCCGTATGGTGGATTCGCCAGGCGATTTTGCAGGCTTTGGCAGAACAGAGCAGGATTGTTCGTCTGCCGCTTAACCGTGTCGGGACACTGCACAAAATCGGGAAAATTTCCTCTCGATTGGAGCAGAGTTACGGCCGGGCGCCGTCGCCCGATGAGATCGCCAAAGAACTAGATTTGCCGGCCACCGAGGTGACTGACACGCTCAAGATATCAAATTCGCATCTGTCGCTCGATGCGCCTTTTTCGCAGTCAGAGGACAACTCGCTGATTGATATCCTTGAGGACGAGTTCCAGCCCTCGCCGGATGAGGCCCTGATGAGCCACAGCCTGCGTCTGGAAATCGAAAAAGCGCTCGATACGCTGACCGCCCGCGAGGCTGAGGTGATCAACCTCTATTTCGGGCTGAACAACGACAAGGCGCTGACGCTCGAAGAGATTGGCTCACGCTTTTCGCTGACCCGCGAGCGTGTGCGGCAGATCAAAGAAAAAGCGATCCGCCGCCTGAGACACGCCTCACGCAGCAGATCGCTCAGGGCGTATTTGAATTGAATTTAAAAAACCATTATGAATTAGTTTTCATGGGGAAGCCTAAGCAGGCTTCCCCCTTTTTGTTTCTGAATAATTTTTGCTAAATCAAAGAATCCAGTGCGAGGA
>JADFNA010000514.1 GCA_022563625.1 Candidatus Zixiibacteriota bacterium | reverse complement strand
ATTCTTTAATTAAATCTAAAAAAGTATGTTCATGATTTTTGTTCCCGAATTCGCCTTTTCCGTAATCGCCGATATTTACGCCGGTTAAAACAATTCCTTTTATATTTTGAGCCGAAATTTCTTTGGCATTTTTCACCACATTTTCGATGGTGTCGCTTCGGGAAATTCCTCTTGCTAAAGGAATTGTGCAATAGGTACATTTGTAATCGCAACCGTCTTGAACTTTCAAAAACGCTCTGGTTCTGTCACCTATGGAATAACTTCCGATGAAAAAATCGGTTTCTCCGAAGCCGCCGATGAAAAGTCATTGGAAATTAAAGAACCTTCCGCATTCAGAAAACCTGATGTGATCCAGTTCATCGGTGGTGACTACTTCGCCAGCGAGTGGGCCTTCACCAGTGACATCAGTGATATCTCGGGTATCTATGAAAACGCCTCAAACTTATTTGTCATGTCACTAACGGGAGTAAAGGCCGCGGGGCCGATTCCCCTGGCTGACATTCGCGGCAGCATAGAAAACCTGGTCAGGAATGAAAAACTCAAAGATATGGCTATGGACACCGCGCGGTTGATCTATCAGGAGCTGGCCGACGGGACCGACTTCAGGACCGCCTGCAAAAATCACGGGGTAAAGTTTATCACCACCGGCCAGGTGTCACGCAAAATCACCCTGCCTCCGCCAATCGGACAGGACCCGAAAGCTTCCGGCGCAATGTTCTCCATCAGCGAGATCGACGAGTTCACCGAACCGGTGCGTATTGACCGGGGCGCGGCAATATTTCAATTGCTGGATATAGAATCACCTGGACTCGACGAATTTGAAGCCGCAAAGGATTCAGTCGCCGCAGCATTGTTACAATCAAAACAGGCCGCGCTGTGGAACAACTGGTATCGTATTGTCACAAGCAATGCAGTGTCAGTGAACTACCTGGAGCGCCAGATCGCCGACCAACGCGCCATTGATGATTCCACGTTTTTCTAGCGCACTGTAAGTATAACAAGACCTTTCACTTGCGCCTGCGGAACCAGTCCGTGGGCGTTTTTGTGCTTGCATACCACGACAAATCCCGTATATTTTATCTGGTAGAATATACATCGGTCAGTTCCCTCCGGTGATTGGACAGGCAGAAATGACAAGATTATTCAGGATTATGAAGGCGAAGGCCATTGGGATGTCAGCGCTAATCGCGCTGACACCACTGACTTTGGACTCTCTGGCGCCGCCTCAGCTCCAAGCAGAGCCGTTATCTTCCTGCTGTGTCATTCCGGGTGACGCCGATCATAGTGGATCAATGAATATTGCTGACATCACGTTCCTCATCGCTCGAACATTCACTCCGGGGGCAGACGCTCCTTTTTGTTGTGATGAAGCGGATGTCAACGCAGACGGTAGAGTCAATTTACTGGACATGGTCTTGCTTGTGGAACGAATTTTCGCCGGTGGCACAGCCCCCGTCTGCGGGTCAGGGGTCGGTCAATGCTGAAAGTTTCGAGAATAATCGCTTTAAGTGTATTGTTATCAGCGTCCCCCATTGTGGCTCTGTCTCAGCCTGCAGAGATATCTGTTCGCATACAAGGAGTAACAGGCCCCTTCATCAATGACTGCATTAACAATCTTGGTGGTTTGATTGATCCATCTTTCCGGTACAGGCTCATATTGAGCGCAAAATCTGATGCCGTCCAAACCGGCGGCGAGTTGCACAGCCAGGGACAGGTAGGGATTCGCAGCCGGGTCCGGCATGCGAAGCTCACAGCGCGTGCTCTGTCCGCGTTTGGCCGGAATCCTGATCAACGGTGACCGATTGCGCATGCTCCACGCGAGGTTGGTGGGCGCCTCGAACCCGGGCACCAGGCGCTTGTAACTGTTCACCAACGGATTCGTGACGGCCACAAATCCGCGCGCGTGCTTTAGCAGGCCGGCGATATAGCTCAACGCCACCGTGGACAACTGCCACTCGGTATTCGGCGCGAAGAACGCGTTCGTTTCACCTCGAAACAGCGACTGGTGGGTGTGCATCCCCGAGCCATTGGCGCCTTCGATTGGCTTCGGCATGAACGTTGCCAGGA
>JADFNA010000513.1 GCA_022563625.1 Candidatus Zixiibacteriota bacterium | reverse complement strand
TCCACTTCCGACAAGAGTTTCGCATGAATATCCAAAAAAATAAGGGCCGTGTGCTGGTTGCGTTGTCCGGCGGAGTTGATTCTTCTGTGGCTCTGTATCTGCTTCAGGAGCAGGGTTATCAAGTCATCGGCGCGCATATGAAGCTCTGGGATTTTTCCGAGGTCGGGGGCGAGATGAAAAAGGACGGCCGTTGCTGTAGTATTGAGGCGATTGATGATTGCCGCGCGATTTGTAACAAGATCGGCGTTCCGTTTTATGTGTTGAACTTTGTTGACCGGTTTCGCCGCGAGGTGATCGAAAACTTCGTTTCCGAATACCGCGCCGGACGCACGCCAAATCCGTGCATAATTTGCAACACACGGCTCAAATGGGAATCGTTTTTGAAACGCGCGTTGGAGCTAGGCTGTGACTATATGGCCACCGGCCATTACAGCTCGATTAGAACACACCCGCGAACCGGACGCTACTACGTTGAACCGGGGTGCGACAGATCACGAGACCAGTCGTATGCCCTGTGGGGCCTGACTCAGGAGGCGCTCGCCAGGACGCTGCTGCCGCTGGGTGAAATTCCCAAGTCTCGTGTGCGTGAACTTGCCCGCCAGCATGAAGTGCGCACAGCCGAAAAGCCGGAGTCGCGCGAGATTTGTTTTGTTACCGATGACAATTACCGCCGTTTTTTGCGTGAATGGGAAGCACGGCGCGGCGCCGATTTTACCGGCGGGGAGATTGTGGATGAATCCGGCGAGACGGTTGGCAGGCATGATGGCGTCGAGTTTTACACAATCGGCCAGCGCAAGGGACTGGGTGTCTTCCGCCCGGACCCAACCTATGTCAAGAGTATTGATCCGGTGACACATCAAATTACCGTGTCGGACGGCGGCGCATTGCTGGAAAATGAATTCGAAGTTGGCGGTGTTAATTGGATGGCGATAGAAGAACCTCGTGAATCGATTGAAGCGCAGGTAAAGATTCGCTATTTGAGCCAGGCGGCTGCGGCTACAATAACACCAGTCAGCGCCGGGCGCGTATCAATTAGATTACACGAAAAACAGCGCGCGTTGACTCCCGGCCAGTCCGCGGTGTTTTATCGCGACAATATGACGCTGGGCGGGGGAGTGATAGATCGTGTTTCATCGCGGCGCCAGAAGCCGGTTTTTGACAGCAAGATTGACAGTAAGATTGACAGTGAGTTGGTGAAATGATACAGGCGACATTTCTGGGACATTCCGCCGTGAAACTTTCCGACGGCCAAACCACTATACTCATAGACCCGTTTATCAGCGGCAACCCGCAGGCAACAATCACCGCCGATGAACTTGGCGCTGATTTTATCGTAATAACACATGGCCACGGCGATCATTTGGGAGATACCGTAGCGATCGCCAAGAGGACCGGCGCGACCTGTATTGCGCCGTATGAACTGGCCAACTGGCTGGGAACGCAAGGACTCACAGCGCATCCGTTGGGTGACGGCGGTTCGTATGATTTTCCATTCGGCTGGGTCAAGTTTACGATAGCCCATCACAGCGCGGGGGCCGGAGAGCTGGGTGACCGCTATGTGGGAACGGCTGCCGGTGTGTTAATTCAGTTCGGTGACAGATTAATTCACCACGCCGGCGACACGGCCCTGAAATATGACATGAAGCTGATTTCCGAGAGGTTCAAAGTCGACCTGGCGTTTTTGCCCATTGGCAGCAACTTCACTATGGATATTGACGATGCGGTGCGCGCAGTTGAGTTTATTAAACCGAAAACCGTCGTACCGATGCATTACAATACCTGGCCGCTGATCGAAGCTGACCCGGAAGATTTCGCATCAAAAGTCAACCGCGCCGGACATAGCAAGGCCGTGATTATGGCGCCGAATGACACTATTGACCTCTAAACTTACCGGTCACGAAAGAAAAAAGAATCGATTCAAATGAGAGACTCGAGCTATTGGGTGACGCCGTCCTGGGCCTGGTTGTTGTTGAACATTTATACAAGCGCTTTCCTGAAAAGGAGGAAGGCGATCTCACGAATATGAAGTCTTTAATTGTAAGCAGAAGAATTTTGGCAAAGATATCCCG
>JADFNA010000512.1 GCA_022563625.1 Candidatus Zixiibacteriota bacterium | reverse complement strand
TCAAGGAACTGGCCGGGGTGGATATCACCAAAGAGCAAATGGAAGTTGGCCCAACCACCCATTATGTGATGGGCGGAATACGGGTCAACCCCGAAACAGCAGAGTCCACTATCAAGGGGTTGTATGCCGCCGGGGAAGTTGCCGCCGGTATGCACGGCGCCAATCGTCTGGGTGGTAACTCACTGTCGGACCTGTTGGTTTTCGGCAGACGCGCGGGACTGGACGCGGCAAAAACTGCGATATCAATCGGAGGGTTCCCGAATCTGGATTCTGCGCAGATTGAAGCCGCAGAGCGTGACGCGCTGGAGCCGCTGGAAAGGGAATCCGGCGAAAATCCTTACAAAATCCACGAAGAACTGCAGCAACTTATGAATGATTTCGCCGGGATAACCCGTGACCAGGAGACGCTTGAAGAAGGTCTCGATTTAGTATTGAAATTGAAAGCGCGCGCCCGAAATGTTTCCACCAGCGGCGCCCGGTTATACAACACCGGCTGGCATCTGGCGCTGGACTTGGACCCGCTGATGGTTTGTTCCGAAGCGCTGATACGCGCCGCGATAGCGCGCAAAGAAAGCCGGGGGGCGCATGCACGGGTTGACTTCCCCGATTATGATGAGCGTTACTCAAAGATTAACCATGCCATTCGCAAACGCGGCGATGAAATGACCGTCGTTGAGGAGCCGCTGCCGCAACTGCCGGATGACTTAATGAATATCATTGGCAAGGGGGCCTGAAGCTTATGGCCGAGATGAAATTCAGGATTTATCGCGGTGATTCCGGCGGCGGCGCTTTGAGGGATTACGATGTCGATGTTGATGACGGCATGGTTGTGCTGGATGTCGTGCATCGGATACAGGCCGAGCAGGCCAATGATCTGGCTGTGCGCTGGAACTGCAAAGCCGGGAAATGCGGCTCATGCGGCGCCGAAGTCAACGGCCACCCGCGCTTATTGTGTATGACACGGGTTGAGGATTTGCCTGCCGGCAAACCGGTCACGGTTACGCCGATGAAAACTTTCCCGATTATCAAAGACCTGGTGTCCGATGTGTCCTGGAATTACGAAGTCAACAAACGCATTCAGCCATTCACTCCGGCGCCGGATACGAAATGGCGCATGATGCAACCCGATGTTGAGCGGGCGCAGGAGTTCCGCAAGTGTATTGAATGTTTCCTGTGCCAGGATGTCTGCCACATATTGCGCGACCGCGAATTGAAAAACGAGTTTATCGGCCCGCGCTATATGATCCGCGCCGCGTCACTGGAGATGCATCCGCTGGACACGGCCGACCGTCTGCCATTTTTGCACGAAAGCGGCGGGGCCGCGTATTGCAATATCACTAAATGCTGCACCGAAGTTTGCCCCGAACATATCTCGATTACCGACAACGCAATTATCCCGCTCAAAGAGCGCCTGGTCGACCGTTTCTACGATCCATTGCGCATCCTGTGGCGCAAGTTGACGGGCGCTAAATAGCAGCCGATCAGCGATTGTAGGCCCACAAAGCTCCTGATCAAGACTGTTTACTTTTCTTCTTTCTACCCTATATTCCGGTGGGAGCCAGGAAATCGCTCAGGGTCTCGTGAAATCTGATCAAGGGACAAATGGGACATATGAACAATCGCATAAGCCAATTCCACCGCATAAAACTGACTGTATATATCTTCTCAATTACATTCTTACTTTCTGTTAATTCAGTTCAAGGCGGATTGGGAATCAGTAATTTTGCGTCAGAGACTCATTTCTTTACAGAGAATCAGGGACAATTCAATGATAAAGCTCTGTTTCGAGCCAAAATCCCCGGTGGTGTGGCCTGGTTCACTTCGGAAGGAGTTACTTACTCGTTTTCGGAGTTTGTTGAAGACAACGGTCACGAGACTTCCCCAAAACGATATGGTTTCTACCATGGCCCGGATCAGGAAGCGCCTCAAACAATTCTCGTGCGGGAATATCTAATACGAGTCGTCTTTGTCGGAGCCAATTCTGATCCAGAAGTTCTCGGATTGGAAAAACTTGAGTTCGTCTTTAATTATTTTATTGGAAGCGATGCAACACGCTGGCGCACACATGTTCCGA
>JADFNA010000511.1 GCA_022563625.1 Candidatus Zixiibacteriota bacterium | reverse complement strand
TGTTGATCATCGCCGTATTAGTTTTCAAGCCGTGGAAGTTTGAAATCTCGCCGACGCAGGAAGCCCAGGACGCGCTGGCGGTGATGTATTTTGATAATCTGAAAGAGCCGTCGGACACGGCCCGTCTGGGTGAGATCGCCGCCAATCTGGTTATCACGAATCTGTCTGATGTGAAGCAGATCAAAGTGCTGTCTTCGCAGCGGCTGTATGACATACTCAAGCGCTTTGGCAAGGAGGGCGCGCATGTCATTGACAGAGGCACAGCCTCAGAAGTCGCCAAAGAAGCTAACGCCAAATGGATGCTGACCGGGACAATCCTGCAAATCGAGCCGCTCATGATTATCACCACGCAGGTGATTGATGTCGCTTCCGGTCAGGCGCTGTCTTCACAGAGAATCAATGGCGAACCCGGCGAGGACATTTTTGTAATAGTGGACAGGCTTACTATAGAAATTCAAAAAGACATGGCCCTGCCGGTCAGTCCGAATGGATCAGCGGAATTTACTGGCAAGGGAACCAAATCACAGGAAGCTTATCGCTATTACTTGGAAGGAATCGAATTTAATAACAAATACTATGGTCTGGAGGCACAAGCGAGTTTTTTGAAGGCAATAGCCTTGGATTCAACGTTTGCGATGGCCTATTTCTATCTGACGGGAGACAATCTCAATCCACGCCAGCGAGAATATGTTCGCAAAGCCGTGAAGTATTCACACCATGCGACGGAACTTCAGAAAACATATATTCTTGCAAAGGCTGATGCGGTAGCGGGAGACGTGTCTTCGGCGATTGCGGCGCTGGAGAAGTCAGTCGCTGAACATCCTGATGATAAAACTTCATATAAGATGCTCGGGAGTTTGTATCTGTTTACCACTCCACCTGACATGGTTAGTTCTATCAAGAATCTGGAAAAAATTATAGAACTTGATCCACTGGACGCGCCCATCTATAACGTCCTGGCATATCGATACAAGGCATTGCGTGAATATGACAGGGCGCTTGAGTATATTGATCAGTATGTCAACCTCGTTCCGGACGAACCGAATCCCTATGATTCACACGGAGACATTTTGCTGGCGCTGGGGAAATTTGATGAAGCTATCGCCGCTTATCGCAAAGCTCTGGAAATCGATCCCGGTTTCAAGGGCTCCCTGAATGCCATCGCCCGCGTTTACTGTCACCTGGGCGATTACGAAACTGCCGACAGTTGCGCCCGAGCGCTCGCTGCCGACGCAGTTCCCAATGTGCGCGCAAGAGGACGGTTCCTTCTGTCACGTATTTTGTATGCGCAGGGCAAGTTCGCCGAGGGTTGGAAACTGGCCGACGAGGCTACTACCGCGAACCGCATAGATCGGGTCACGGGGTCCATCTACCCTCTGACTCACATCGTGAAGGGGTACACAATGCATTTCATGGGCATGAAAGAGGAAGCCCTGAAAGCGGTTGAGGAGGCCAATCTTGTGGTGCGAGAAATTGTGCCGAGTCGTCCCGTCGCTCTTGAGCATTTTCGGGCAATGATCTACATGGAAACGGGTGAACCTGAACGGGCAGAATCAATCCTCCGTTCTCTTGAAGCCCCCATTGAGAAAGTAGGCTCACGCTTCGACAAGGCTTTTCAAAAGCTCATGTGGGGAAAGTTAGCGCTGGTCCGCGAGAATTATGACACGGCGATAGCGCTAATGATTGAGGCGGCGGATATTGATAGACTATTGCTCGGCACCTGGTGCGAATATGACCTGGCGAAGACCTACATACAGGCTGGCCAGCCGGGCAAAGCGATTCCGCTTCTGGAGCGCCGGAACACCACTATCGAAAGTCTCTTCAACAGGCCCCCGTTTCGCACTGCGCTCGGGCATTATTATCTCGGACAAGCCTACGAAGCTGACGGGCAAAAGAAAAAGGCCGTCGAGAGTTATGAGACTTTCCTGACCATCTGGAAAAACGCCGACCCGGGTATCAAGGACATGGCCGACGCCAGAGAGCGGCTGGCTAAGCTGAAACATGGAAGCTAACAACGACTCAACTAAATCATTTGTACCCTTGACCACAGGGACGATAGTGGCGCACTACGAGATTAT
>JADFNA010000510.1 GCA_022563625.1 Candidatus Zixiibacteriota bacterium | reverse complement strand
TTGATTCTATCGCTTCGGTCTGGCTGGCTTCGCTCGCAGAGGCGGCAGGTATCACAGCCGGCATAAAACTCATGGATAGCGAATTGACGCAATGGCGCACATCTTTGTCTGTCAGCGCCTCGCCGAAAAACACATGCCCCAGATGCGCGTCACAATTCGCGCACAGGATTTCTGTCCGCCGACCGTCAGCGTCACGTGTTTCTTTGACCGCCCCGTCAATCGCATCATCAAAACTCGGCCAGCCACACCCTGAATCAAACTTGTCATTCGAGAGAAAAAGCGGCGCATCACAGCGTTTGCAAACATAGGTACCCCGGTCAAAACTATTATCATATTCGCCGGAAAAAGCCCGTTCGGTGCCTTTGTCGACGATAATTCGTTCTTCCTCGGGAGTCAGTTCATTGTATTCCACGTTATCTTGTTTTTCAATCTGCTTTTTTGCGTCCACTTTTTTCTCCCCGCCATAAATCTCCAACCCGCCAGGCGCTACGGCCAATATAATCAATACCGCACACCCGACAAACGCCAGATACAGACCGTTGTGCCATTTACCCGTTTCACCGCGCCGTTTCATACTTCTGTTATCTTCCAGCTAATGAATCGTTCATAGGCTCTACCCCCGACCCACCTAACACCGCAAACAACCCCGGTGTTCCATGTCAAGCAAGTCCATCAACCGCACCAGGTAGAGAAAGCTCCAGCGGATTGCTCATAATATACTTCCGGATTTCTGCGAGTTCAGTTTCGTTACGGATGATATGCTCGTAATAGTTCCGCTGCCACAGTTTTGGTGAGCTGTCTAAAGCGCGATCCTGTTTTAGGATGCGCAAATATTCGTTTGTAGACATTGTCTTGAACCATTGAATAATCTTTGGTAGGGGCGCACCCGTGTGTGCGCCCTGATCTGGGACCGTATCAGACATTCGGCCAGGGCGGACACGCGGGTCCGCCCCTACAATTTTAATGATACCGTGCAGGTGATCGGGCATGACAATGTACTGGTCAAGAATCACGTGTCCGAACTTTGAGGGTATTCTCTTCCACCAGTCCAGCGCCACGCGACCCATCTTGCTGAGAAGGACAGATCCCTCCTGAATTTCTCCAAGAATTGCCGCTTTATGATACGAACACACCGTCACAAAATAAGCTCCCGGCTGTGAATAATCATATCCTTTTAACCGAACTGTACGCCGGTGATGTATGTCCGTGTCAAATGTTACGACACCGCTCATACCTCAACCTGGCTGCTGGCGAAAATATGGGCTATCAGTTTCTCGGAGGACTTGAATTTGCCGTTGCCGGCCAGCGCTTCACGGATCATATTTTCGGCCTCGGTCCGTTGATACTGAAGCTGCAACAATACTTCCAGCGCTTCAGCGGTCACATCCGCCTGTTTGCCACCTGCGGGCGCCAGCGGTTTCGAGCCGACCGCCAACGCATACTTGGCGGTTTTACCGGACAACGTGGCGACTATTTTTTCCCCCAAACGCGGCCCGACACCGGGCAGGCGCGAGAGTCCGGCGGGGTTTTTCTCTTCAATATAGCGCGCAATTTCACTGATCGGCATAATCAGCGACTTGAGCGCTTTTTTGACCCCCAGTCCGGGGACCGAGGTAAACAGCACAAAGAACTCCATATCAATCGGATCAGTAAAGCCGACCAAACGCGGGTAATGCGCCGCTTTCATGTCACCGGCCTCTATATAATAGATCGTATGCAGCGTGATCGGTGAATCTGAATCCAGATGCGGCTTTAGCGTTTCGACCAGACCCGAGGGAATAAACAATTCATAACAGATGCCGCCAACCTGCAACGTAGCGCGGCCATCGCTCAGAGCTATTAGTGTTCCGGATATACGCGAAATCATCAGTTATGCCATTTGTATTACCATGTTGAGCTGGCCGGTCATATGCAGATGGCACAGCGCCACAGCCAGCGCGTCGGCGGCGTCCGCCGGGCTGGGGACCCGGTCCAGATTCAGCCGGCTCTTGACCATCAACTGCATTTGTTCTTTGGAGGCCCGGCCGTTGCCTGTCAGAGACGATTTGACTTTGGTTGAAGCATAAATTTCAATCGGGACT
>JADFNA010000509.1 GCA_022563625.1 Candidatus Zixiibacteriota bacterium | reverse complement strand
TCGTCACCTGTCACAACCGGCTTTGGCAAAAATGGCTCAAGCTGCGAGGTAACCGCCAGCGCTCCGGCGCCCGGACCGCCGCCGCCATGCGGGGTGGAAAATGTCTTGTGCATGTTGATATGCAGCATGTCAAACCCGATTTTGCCGGGCTTCACCAGACCGAGCTGCGCATTCAGATTAGCCCCGTCAAGATACACCAGCCCGCCGTTATCATGCACGGCCTCTATTATTTCCAATATCTCTGATTCAAACAAGCCGAGCGTATTCGGATTGGTGATCATCAACCCGGCAGTATCGCCATCAAGCGCCTCTCTAACCGCCGAGGCGCTCATAATACCCCGATTATTGGATTTTACCTCGACAGGGGTCATACCGCCGATGACAACTGAAGCGGGGTTTGTTCCATGCGCGCTGTCGGGAATCAAAACCTTGTGGCGTGGGTTTTCCAGGCGTTCATGGTACGCCTTCATAATCAAAACACCTACCAGCTCAGCCTGGGCGCCGGCCGCCGGCTGCAATGTCAGCGCGTCAAACCCGGTGATATTAAGCAGCGTGTCTTTCAGCCGGCCGAGAATATTGAGCGAACCCTGAACAGATTTCTCCGGAGCCAGCGGATGAGCCCCGGACAATCCCGGCAGTGACGCGGCGACATCATTACGCTTCGGATTGTACTTCATGGTACATGATCCCAGCGGATAAAAGCCCTTGTCAATGTGAAAGTTTTTGGTAGATAAATCGATATAGTGTCGCATCACCTCACCCTCGGTGACTTCCGGGAGCGCCGGCGGCTGCGCGCGGCGAAATTTTATCGGGATCCACGAATCACGCGTCGCCTGGCTCTCACCTGTCTCAGGCAGGGAAACTCCTGTCAATCCGGGCGTGGATTTTTCATAGATCAATTTCGCATTATCTGCCATGTATATCAATCTCTCAGTCTGTCGAAGAACTAATTCCGCAACACTTTCCTGCTGTTCAGCTAATCATTCCATACCTGTCGTTGCGAGGAGTCCGCCACGGGCGGACGACGTGGCGCTCTCTCAGCGCCAAATACTTCAAGACCCCTCAATATCTTCTTTAATCTGTTTAATCTTCTTGTCTGCATACTCGACATCTTCACTGTCCGGAAAAAGCGCCTTGAAACGCTCGAACTGGGCGATGGCTTCTTGCCGCTGTCCGGCATCGCGCAGACAGAGTCCTACATATAAGTGCGCGTCAGTTACCTTTTCGTAGTCCGGAAATGATGCAATCAATTCCTTATAGCGCTTGATCGCAGCCGGATAATTCTTGTCGCGCCGCGCCAAATCGGCCAGGGACCACTTGCAATCCGCAGCGATTCCCGCGCTGTTGTCTTTGTCGAGTGAAATAGCGCTGGCAAAATGCGCTTCCGCTTCAGCCGATTTCCCGCGCCAGCGAAGTTTTTCGCCGATGTCATAATGCAGTTTTGCCGACGGCTGTTTATCAAGCCGCCGCAGAAAATCATTAAGTGTGTTCTGGTCATTTTTATATTCCGTGAATGTCGTGATGAAATGCTCAGAATCCAGAAAACCAACAGCCCGGTCCAACTCGCTGCCATCGGCGCGAACCAGCGCGAATGTCGGGTACCCGCGCACCCCGTAGCTCTCGGCAAACGCTGTGCGGTCTTTGTTTTCATCTTCTGAATCAATTTTGGCAAAAATGACATTTTTGTTCAGCCAGGTAATCACCTTCGGGTCGGCGAATGTTGCAGTGTCCATCTGCTTGCAATACTTGCACCAGTCGGTGTAGAAGTCAATTAAGATCGGCAGATTGGCCTCTTTAGCGGCTGTCTGAGCCTCGGCGAAATTGTTATATTTCCTAACTTCAGTTGCAGAAACATTTGCGGCGCTGATTATGGCCAGCGCTGCGGACGACATAAAGAAAAATCGAGTTAATGCTCCACTATGCATTCTGCTGTTTTTCTTTGCTTCCCGCATATTTCGGAAATTGTTAATGTTATTGTTCATCTTTGCGGTCTCCTGATATTATGTTCTGTGTGCAACATCAACCAAGATGTTTTTAGCTTTTTACCGGCTCCCATTTCTCGCCGCCCACCATTGCAGCGATCGGGA
>JADFNA010000508.1 GCA_022563625.1 Candidatus Zixiibacteriota bacterium | reverse complement strand
ACTCAGAATCAAAACCCGCAATACTCTTGAAATAGCCGACCTGGGCGAGTGGCTCCCGCACTCAACTACAAGGTGCAGTAAACTATTACGTAACAACGACTTACAGCCTCATTGACTTCCCTCGAACGAATCCCTACTTTCACGGATTAAGGGCTGATAGATATGGGGCGCGATTTAAGGCGTAACCATTCAGCCTGATACCGCTCAGTAGACAAAAAACTGGCGGTCCCTCACGTTGAATCCCTGATTGAAGCCATCACTAAACGAGAAACTTTAACGCACAGTTTATACCCTATTGGAGAAGAGTATGAGATTGAGATTACCCCAAGTTATGACCGCTGTCCTGATTTGCGTTCTGGCGCTTTCGTCCGGCGCGAACGCCCAGCAGGCGGTGTTCAAAATTAGCGGCGATGCAGTGGTTGGCGAAGATACTATTTTGGTCGGCGAGGAATTTTCGCTTGATTTGTATTTGTCAAATGTCGAAAAGCAAAACGGCTTCACCCTGGGATTTATTCTGTCAGGCAAGAAAGGCTTTAAGGGAGTGCGTCATGTTCAGCCGGACAGTGTAGACAAGGCCGGAGAAAACGTCACAGCTCATAATGGATTTGAAGACAAGTCCATCTGGGACATGACCGGAATCATGAAGCCGGTTTTCAGTTGGGACGGAGAATTCCCGGATTCGATTTTGCTTGGCGGAATCGCGCTCAACAAAGGATGGGAAAAAACAGACCTCGAACGCTATGTGTCGATCGCAATGGAAGCCAAGAGTACCGGACAGTTTTGTATCGACAGCGCGTTTATTCCGCCGGGCGGAAGCTGGATGTACGCGGACCAGACCGAACCGGTTTGGGAAGGCCCGTATTGTTTCACGGTTGTGAAAAAGAAATCCAAGGAGGCTGAAGAGGCCAAAGAGGCCAAGCAGGACGAAGGGAAGTAGTCTGAACGCTGCATGTTCGCGCAAGTTTCAAGAACAGTTTCAATAAGAGATCAGGCCGAAGCCAGGAAACTGGTTTCGGCCTTATTCTTTAGCGCCGCCGCCTTGCTCCTTGTGGCAAACTTATTCATACCGTCTGCCGCCAGGGCAGATAGTTTAACAGATAACATGCCAGATAGTTTGAAGTTGACGCGAGAGGGGATGATCGGCGCGCGTGATATCCTTGTGAAAATTGTCTCTGATACAATTTTTCTGGCCGACACCGTTGCCGGGACATTACTGGTGACTATTGACGCACAGGGGACCGACATTTCTGGGTTCGATTTTACCTTCGCCTACGATTTGAGCGGAGTGGAAATATATGACGCGTTGCCGGGGGATTTTCTGGATTCATGCAACTGGGAATATTTCATTGTGAAACGAAATCCGCGCTGTGACGGTCCCTGTCCGAACGGATTGATCAAAGTCATCGCCCTGGCCGAGTTTCGGAAGTTGGAGCGCTCGAAACTCTGCAACACCCCCGCTCCCGGCGCCAGCCTGGTCAAATTTTTGGTACGGCCGACAGGCGAAGCGCCGAGACAGAGTTCCGGACCATTGCGCTTTTTCTGGATTGACTGCGGCGACAATACAATCTCATCCGTATCCGGCAACGAATTATTCATCAGCCGCTCGGTGACAGAAACTGACAGCGCATTTCAGGCGCTTGCTGTTGAGACCGAGTTCCCCAGCTACGGCGGACCCATCCCGGATTGTTTTAACAAACACACTGTCAACCCGCCCCGGAGGAAGATACGCTTCAGTAACGGGACTCTGACGCTCATGTTTGAAAACCCCAGCCCGGATTCTTTACGCTAGCGGGTCTCCCGGGGATTGCGCAGGGGACTACAATAACCGATACTCAGCCGACGATAGGGCGGGTCCGGTCCCAAAGAGTGGGCATGGCAGGTCTGGCCCGGAAACAAAAGCAATGGTATGAATAAGGTCACACGAACATCTTCGGCGGCGCCAGCGGCCCCGGCAGCCCCGGCGGCGAAAGTGACCAGAGGCTCCGGCGTTGAAGCGGAACATTCGGCGAGCATAGTAGTCTTGGACCGCGATGGCGCGATCAGCCACAGTTTGGGGGATCCCGAAATGGTGACTTTTTCGCGTTCGAG
>JADFNA010000507.1 GCA_022563625.1 Candidatus Zixiibacteriota bacterium | reverse complement strand
TATGCTCATCTGTCAGTCGAAAGCCAAACTTGTCATAGCATTGGTATGCGTTCTTATCAGCGAACAGGAAAAAGAAATCATGGTCTTCATGCGCCCAATCCATCGCCCTTCGAGTCAATTTGAGACTCAGGCCCTGTCTGCGAAACTCAGGAAGAGTTCCGACTGCTGAGATTTGAGCGCCGAGGCTCCGCTTTCCCTGAATTGTCATCTCCATCGAATAAACACAGACATTGGAAACCAGCGAAGCTCCGCTGAAATAGGAAAACGGCCTGTACTTCTGGTCCCAAAAGCCAAGCTTGTCCCATGAGGACAAATCAACCCCATGCATACGTTTCAAAAAACTCATGAACTCAACTTTCAGTTCAGGAGAATCCCAATAGTTTTCTCTGTACGACAGAATCATAACTTTTCTAATAATGATCGTAAGCGCTTCAGATGACCGAGAGTCTAACAACTCGGACGTCACTACCATCAGACGATGGGCAGTTTTATGATTACTGGCAAGTTACATGTGAAGAAATAGGCAAACGCAACATCAATTTGTCGAAACCACGAGGGTTTCGACCTAACACTCGGTTAACTATGTCTCCGGTCTGATATGTTACCCATGTGGCCTGTTTATACCGTCAACTAATCCCACCGCAAGCGGTGGGGCGCCCGGCAAGATCTGTTCCGACCTACTAGGGTGAAGTATTGGAGAGGCAGACCGGAGGGCCCACGGTAACGCGATTTTCCCACCGCTCAAGCGCTGAATCCTCACCGCCAGTCCTTATAGAAGGATTAAACTATGCACATGGTCGAAATACATTACAACACCCGCCGCGAAAACCTGAGCGCTAATCAAGGGCTGACGCAAGACAGGGAAACGGGGACTAAACGCATAACTAAAATACGGAAATCGAACCCAATTCACCGTAAGCCTCAACGGCTAAACCGCTTTCCTCGATTTCCCGCCAGATTTTGGTCAAAAACACTACAAAAACAACATTGAAAATAGTCTCGTAGGTCGAAACCGCAAGAGTTTCGACCTATGGCTCTGAAGTAATGAAGGGGCAGACCGGAGGTCTGCCGCCCACATAGCGTGCGATTTGGGGAGCGAGCGGTGGGGGCCTAATCGAAATCGTCGAAGTCGGCGAATTGGGAGGCGGTGTCGGGGATGCGGACTACTACATTCTTGGTCAACAGGCACTGGCAGGCCAGGCGGGATTTTTCTGTCAGGCCGACGGCTTCATCAAGCATGTCCTGCTCATCTTCGGTGACCGGGTTGAGTGTGTCATAGCCTTCTTCAATAATGACATGACAGGTCGAGCAGGCGCAGTTGCCGCCGCAGTTATGGTCGATATCGACATCGGCATCGAGGGCCGCATCAAGAATCGAAGCGCCTTCCTCGGCTTCAGTCTCGGTCTCTGTCGGCAAAAAAGTGACTCGTGGCATTGGTATTTTGGTTTCTGACGTTCGTTTTTAATCTGTATGCCCGTCTCGGGCAAATCCGTCCGTCCCGGTCAACATAGGTAATTTCTTGATACTGCTATGTCAACATAAGTGTCGTCAACTTGAACGCCGATAGATCACGATATTGGAATGTTCGTTGCCGTAGCGTATCGTTTTGGCAACCGGCGCAAGTTTGGCGCTGATCATCATGAAAGCCCAGATTGGAAGCGGCGCCTCGCCACAGCCGCGCACCAAGACATTCTTGTCCTGATAGCGGTCCCAATCAGAATCCTTGATATTCTCAACGAACTCTGTCTCCAGCAGAATCTCGCCTGACACAAAAGACGTGAGATCAACAATTTCCATGGCCTATTAGCTCCCGATTTCGCCGGGCAGGGATTCGCCCGGGCTATAAACAGCCCCTGCTTAGAAATTACCCTTTCTAAAACTGCCCGCTTTGAAACTGATGGTGGGGTGGTTGCTTCTTGATGTCAGGCGCTCTTAGACGCTGAAGCTTGAGCCGCAACCGCAGCTACGTTGCGCTTTGGGGTTCACGAACTTGAATCCCCCGCCCATCATGCCCCCGGCATAGTCTAATGTCGTTCCGGCCATATAGAGGAGGGCTTTGGCGTCAATCAGCGTCCGCACGCCGTCGAAA
>JADFNA010000056.1 GCA_022563625.1 Candidatus Zixiibacteriota bacterium | reverse complement strand
CGTGGCGCGCCTGTCATCGGTCCAGAGGGTCAAAAGGCCTTATAGAAGTGAGAGACGCTTAGCCTGCCAGGCGGTAGAAGCAGAATGGCCTCGCCGTGGATGTGCTCCTGGCGGGGCCGGCCTGCGACCTTCATTTTGACACTAACCGGGGGAACCAAATCATCATGACCAAGACCAAGATCAACGCTCGCCACATACCCTACGGGTGGCACAGGAGCACAGTGACCAACAAGCCTGTCCGAGACAAGGCGGAGCAGCGGATCATCAGCAAGTTCGCCGCCCTCCATATTAAAGGCCGCCGAGATCGCCCCGACTGCCGTGCGCGAGGCCACTTCTCCGGCGCTGTGGCCGCCCATACCGTCACAGACGACGAACAAATTGCTCTCCGGCATCAGGAGCAGATTGTCTTCGTTTGCCGGACGAACCAATCCCTGGTCTGTCCGTCCATAGTAACTGAGTTTCAGCGCCATGATCAGGTCGCTATCATTGAATCATCACTGGTCTATTGTCAATCTGATGCGCCAGTTCTCTGGCGGAATGAAATCACCGGGGAAACTTGGGCCGTCTCCCCGCCCGGCGGCCAAATTAACATACTCGAAGGCCTAATGCAAATATAGAGATATTGTTCACAAAATTTGAGATTTATGGATGAGATTCACGAAGAAAGCCCGCCAACTACCGGGCGCGCATGAATTTGAAGGCTCTTTTGCATTTGGCTATTTGAGCAAGACCATTCGCCTGACTGCGCTAAATTGTCCGGCGTCGATTTTGTAGAAGTAAACCCCGCTGGAAAAATTATCCGGCAGATACACAAAAATATGTCTGCCGGGACTCAGTGATCCGAGGTACATCTCATCGACCCGCCGGCCCAGAGCATCGAAAACTGAAATAGTCACCCGGGACGCGGTCTCCAGCGTGAATGGAATCTTGGTAGATGGATTGAACGGATTCGGGTAATTCTGCCGAAGGTCAAAAGTGAGCGGGACCAATGGACCATCATCGTCAACATCCGTGCTGATGACCATGATAGTGGCCGTTCCTGACACCCCCAGTGAGGGATCAAGTCCCGAGGCGAGGTCGAAGCTGACTTGATCGGCGATAGGTCCGGCGAGAGCGCCGGGTACGATGACGCTGAAGCGTATCGTCTGGGCGCTGGGTCCGGACTCGACATACGTCGCCGCCGCCGGAGACAGAATCTCCCAGCCCAACAGCGAAGTTACTTCCAGATTATAAAAGTCTGTCACGTCGCCGGTATTGCGAAAGACAATCTGAAACAGGACCGTATCAAACGGCGCCGCGGATTTGTCTGTCGGCGCCTGAATCAGCAAAAATCCGAGCGTCCCGGAGGCCGACATGTCCAACTCACGCGGGACTGCCGGAAAACTGGTCCAGTCATTGTTCGCCGGTCCCAAAAGGGTCGTTGGACGGCCATTGAGTTCAAAGCGAATCAAATCACCTACCTCGGCCCCTTCGTCCACGTTTGTTGTCCGGTTGTCATCTCCGTAGATCTGTATGAACCCGTACTGTCCGGCATTCTTGACAATAAACCTGCCGCATAGAACACCGTCGGCGTCAAAGCCGTCAATGCGCGATCCAAGCGGAGCGGGGACCGAGTTGAACACTATCGAGGAACTATAAAAGTCATTCCAGACATTGGTCGGAATAACCTCGTCAGCATGTATTGGCGGGGCCGCCAGCATAATCAGGAAAACAGGGGCCGCCAGCGCCACGCTTATTCTCCCGTAAATCATTCCTCGCTTGTTTTCTATTTTCATACTGTTTCTCCGCTTAGCGTCGGGGCCAGGCGACAAAGGGTAATCGACAGTTCTCTTTTGTGCAAGATTGGCGCCGATTCGCAGTGATCGGAGTGTCCCCCTTTCGCTCCGAATCGGCGTTGCCACTAGCTGCCATCTATCGTTCTACTTCAAAAGCGCCATTTTGCGGGTGTGGACAAAACTCCCCGATATCAGGAGATAGAAATATATACCCGTAGCGACTATTGAGCCATTGTCGTTGCGGCCGTTCCATTCAACCACAGTCTCGCCGGCCGGATATTGCCCGGAGGCTATAGTTGCTATCCGAGCGCCGAGAATATTGAAAATCTCAAGTGAGACCTGTCCGGAACTCGGGAGCGAGAATCTAATCTTGGTCGACGGATTGAACGGATTTGGATAATTCTGTGAGAGCGAAAAACTATTCGGGACAATTGGCTCGCCGGATTCTTTGGAAGTCAACGGATCGATTTCCAGCCGATCTCCGCGGCCGCTGAATACAAACGATTCATTCGTTTCGGTTGAGCCGATCATCAGTGTAAAACTCTCACCGGGCTTGATTCCCAGGGCATTGTCCTGTTCGGCGCCGTACACCGGCGTGAACCGCAGTTTGCCGCCGGATGATACAATTCCGTAACCGACCAGAGTTCCATCGCCGGAAATAGCGCTAACTGATTGCCCGGAAAGCGCCGGTTGTCCGTCCAGAGTTAGTGTCGGCGAATAGATGTCAATCCAGTTGTTGGTTGGAACAAGTTTTCCCTCAAGACCCAGTTTCGCCAACGGTCCCGGTCCGGTGTGTTCTTCGGGTTCAATCATGGGCGCGCTGTTGAAGCCGGGATAAATCAGCGCCCTCGGTTCAAAAACTTTCAGCCAGTAGCCAAAACAGGGCGACATTGTGATCAATGTCGAAAAGTCCGGCAAATCAGGCTCGAAGGTCAAACCCACACTGTCATACCCGAGCGCCACACGCAAATTGCCCTCCTGTGAGACCAGCGCCGAGCCGGTCGGCAGAGACACCGGGGGCAGATACGAAACCAGATTCCAACCGGCCTCCAGGTCTATCGGCGTGTTCACCAGGACCGGCAATCCGGACATATTTAGTTCAATACATTCGCCAGGGAAGTTTTCAATCCGCACCCAGTAGCCATGTAAATGGTCGGCGCTGGTGAGCGTCGAAAAATCGGGCAGGTCCGGATCAAATGTCAGGCCGACTTCTTCGAAACTGAGTATGACATCGACATACTGTAAGAGCGAGCCAAACAGTACCGATACGTCATCAATGTCGGTGTCAACATTCCACGAAATCAGATTCCAGCCGTTTTTCAGACAGATTGTCTTGTCAGCTGAGCCGTCGAAATTCAAACAGACTTCAAAACGGTCGCCGTTCTGTGTCCAGACACGATCGCCAGTTGCCTCGGCGGGCATGCCGTTAATAAAGAACGAAATTATATCACCAGGATTGGCGCCGTCGTCTTCGGGAGTAAACGGATCATCTCGATAAACCGGCATCAGGCCGTACTTGCCAGCCTCGGTGACAAACCATGTGCCGACATGATCGCCGTCAGGATCAAATGCGTCGATGACTGATCCTCTGGGCAGCGGTACGCCCCGGTAAAAGTTCAGTCCGCAAAAGAAGTCCACCCATTCATTGGTCGGCTGGACCGGGCTGACCGGTGTCAGAACAACTTCCAAACCAAGCGCGCCAAAGTTGATATCTTCCAGGGTCCCCGGATAGTACCCTTCGGCAAACGCGTATACGGTGTAGGGGACAACAAACAACTGCCGGAACTTGAATGACCCGTCGAACAGTGTGGTTTGCTCGGCAAACACACTACCCTGCGGGAAATTATCCCAGATTTGCACTGTAGCGCCCGGGATTTCATTGCCGGCCGTGTCAATCACCCGTCCGCAGATGACATTCGCGCTGGAATCAATGACAATTCCGCCGGGGAAGAACTGCGGTATTATGCTCATCATACAATTATGCGCCGTTAACACACACGCCGGGCACTGACGGATGCTATTAAGTCTGATAGGCACAACTCCGGATTCAGTGATGCCGCTGAAAATGTCGAAGTACAGATTGGCGATTTTTCCTGAGCCTGCCGGCATTGCGATACTTGCAGCGTTGAAGGTAATCGTAAGTGTTCTTCTGCCGTTGTCGATGGTAGTCAGTGTATTCGCTATACCCTCCAGGCGTGTGCCCTCGAATGAAATTGAATCAAGAAATATCTGCGCTGATCCCCATTCCAGATCTACAGACAGCGAGCAAATCGGACCCTGGTTAATCATATTCACCGGCACTTTAACTTTGCTGCCCGGTGTGCCGGGGACGGTTGAGACAAACAGCGTGTCACCTGACGGACCCGGCGGTTTTCGGTCGATCCTGAGTTCGGCCTGGACAACACGCGGTGAATTGAGTACACCCGAGTCTGCCTCGACCCTGAACTCACAAAAATAAACTCCTGCCAGAAGAGATCGGGTGTTGAATCCGAACCGTAATGTGCTTGGTGTAATCCCAGATAGAGTGTCAAAGAATTTTAGCGCTGTATCGGCGACTATTAGTGTTTCAGGACATAGCAAGAACGAGTCAAACAATGTGTCACAAGTTACAATACATAGGATGGTCGTGTCAACAAATGTGTCACAAGGTTCAGCAAAGAAGCACGAAACGTCGCTCACCCGCCAGCCGAATTCCGGTCCGGGCCCGGCATTGAAGATTGTTATCGAGTCACGGATTTCAACAAAATCACCCTCAACCACACGGTATTGGAACAGCGTGTCGGAAACAGCGAGAATACTCTGCGGTCCCTGCGATGGCGCGACATTTAAAATGACCGTGAACGGCTGGGGATCGACAATGAAAGTAGTGTCGACATCAGCGCTAAATTCACAGACATATTTCCCCGGTTCGAGCAGTTCATTGTCAACGCTGATAAACGCAAACTCAGGTGTTGTGCCGCTGGTCGGGCTGATGGAGATCCATGTCACGGGAGGGAGTGATGTCGTCGTGTCTCCCAGCGGTGAGACCACGAAACAATGCGTTGAACCCAGAACCCAGGGGACTTCCGGACCCGGCCCGACATGGAAGATTCTCAGCGAATCCCCGCCAATAAACGGAGTTCCGGCGATTGACTCGAAAACAAACAGTGTGTCAGAAATGCCGACTCTGTCTGGTTGCGCAGGCGTTATGGTCAGACAGATGACCAGAACAACCGGGTTATTGTCAACACCGCTGACAGTTATTGCAACCGAGTTATAATAGACCCCGACAGGACGTGTCGGAAACACAGTGACTTCAATTGAATCATTGGTTAATCCCGTTGGTGTTTGGACTATTGTGAATATGTTCACTATGTCCGTTACCTCCGCGGTGAACGTTGCAGGGGCATTGGTGGAACTCAAAAATGCGACACCTCTTAGTCCTACCGTAGTTACTCCTTCTTCAGCAGTAAAGAATAACGTATCCGGCCTCACAAACGCGCTGTCCGGAACCGGAGGAGCGGTGACTGTCAAACAGGAGACCAGAACCACCGGGTTGTTTTCAACACCCGCAACAATGAAATGAATATCATTGAAATATTTACCCGGTAGAAGCGACCCGGCCGAAACCTCGACACAAACCGAATCATCAGTCATCCCGACTGAATCAATTAGCGTGGTGAAAATCGTGTGTGCCGTGTCAGCGCCGGGCGGAAGCGGGTTTGCGAAGTTCCCCAGAACTACGCCGGTATATGGCGCCGGGGCGTTGGTTGAGGATAAAAATGCGCAGCCAGTCACAACCTCGTCAGTGAATGGGTCAATGGTGAAAAACAGCGTATCCGGCGCAACAAACGCTCTGTCCGGCGGCGCCAGCTCTGTCACCGTGATTGTGACAACCTCGGTGTCGGCCAGATTACCGTCATTCGCAACGAAAGTAGCGGTGTGCGGTCCGACCTGCGCCGATGTGGGGACCCATTTGAACGTTCCAAGCGACTGATTAAAGCCCTGCTCGAACACTGCCCCGAAAGGCAGCGATAAGGCGCTTATTGAAGGAAAGGTTCCCGCATCGGGGTCGCTCGCTGAAACCAGAAAGACCAGGGAATCCCCGTCCTGAACAGTTTGCGGGCCGGGCACATTGGCAACCGGCGCGCGGTTGACATTGTTAACCGTGATACTGACGACCTCACTATCTGTCAGGTTTCCGTCGGAGGCGAAAAATGTGACCGAGAAAGTTCCGGCCTGGTCAAAACCCAGGATAATGCTGAACTGGCCGGTTCCGTTGCCAAAGTCCACAAAGCCTGAGTTGGGCGGAGGCGGGCCGATGGTCAATGTCAGAGCGTCACTATCGGGATCAGTGGCGGAAACTAGTACAACTAGCGTATCGCCCTCATCAACACTCTGCGGGCCAATTGCTCCCAGGACCGGCGGGCGGTTGGTATTATTTACAGTAATAGTGACAACTTCTGAGTCGGCGAATTCGCCGTCGGAGGCTATGAAAGTCACATTGAACTGGCCTGCCTGGTCAAAGTTTGGTGAAAAGGTAAAAGACCCGGCGCCGTTGCCGCTGTCAACGAAGGAAGAGTTCAAAGGCAGATCCAATGCGTTCAGAACCGGAATCGATTCAGCGTCTGTGGCCGAAATTCTGATACTGAGCGTCTGTCCCTCGTCGACCGATTGCGGCCCTATTGGCGCCAGAACTGGCGGAGTGTTGGCCTGCGGATTTCCTATGGTAACTGTACCCGCCACGAATTGAGGTTCGATGGATACCTGATCGTCACTGATGAAAATAAAATCTCCTCCGGGAGGAAAAAACGCTGAATCGATCGTGATAAATTGATCAGCAGCCCCTGGAGCAGCCGTGAACCAGTATGTCGCCCAATTACCTTGGCCCGTGGGAACGGGAGGCTCAAAAATGACAAAAAATCCAGACAGACCCTGAGAGTTAACATTATCAATATCAGTCGGAGTGCTTCTGGCGACATCAGCTTTCAGACGACTGCCCACAAAACTTATCGAGTCAAGAGTGAGGTCTGTGGTCCCCCAGCCAAAACCCAGTGTCCCACCGGACAGGGGCTCATCGTTGAAAAAGCGCACGGGTACGCCAAAATGATCTCCGGCGTTTACTTGAACACTACCAACTTCGACCGTATCAGGAATTCCCGGATCAAACTGCGCCCTGGCGCTCTCGGCGCTCAGCAGAAAGGCCAGTGTCAGCGCTGTCAGCGTCATTGTCCACCGGGACACTCTGTTATTGATGCTCTTATTCATCATGATCTTTTCCATTCACTCATATATATGATGTTTACGATACCTCTATTGTTTCGCGACGGCCCCGGCTGATAGGGCGCCGACGCTATCGTTCGCCTTCAGGATCAACCTCTTTTCCCAGTGAGTTGAGCAAATTATGAGCAAGAGAATTCACACTGGCGATTAACAGCGCTACCCCTCTGGCAGCGACTTGCGCATGTTTTAGCATATCCTCAATCTGCTTACATCTCAAAATGTGTAACAACTGGCGTATGCTGTGTTAACTCAACTGACGGCGTCAGTTTGGTAAGCGGTTAGTTAGTATTTATTTCCAGGCAAGTACCCAGCCTGCTTATCAACTGTCGAGGCAAAAATCATACCGAATCCAGACAAGAATACGGAGAATGACTCAAATGCTTTGCTCAGAGAGAATTCATTGGCTGATAGGCTGACTGTTTGGGCGTCCGGGAAAACGTTAAGTGGTTTTCCCGGTTGTGAATATACCTCCCAGGCCGGATTCAGTCAAGCTCCCAAACAGGGTTGCGCTTAACTTCAGCGGGAACTTGGATCTCAAAATAACACGATGATTATCCGGCCGATTCACTCTCGGTTCGGCGTTTTGCTGATAAAGGCGCAGATCCTGCCTCCAACCTCCGTTTCACTTTACGACGGTACATCAACAAAATGACCAGACTTCCACCCAAAACGTCCGCCACAACATCCAGCGCCTCGGCCGAGCGTCCTTCGACATATTTCTGGTGTAATTCATCGGATACGGCAAACAGAACGAGAAAGAGCAGAGCTGAGAGTGTCGGAAGCGCTCCCTTTTGGAGCAGCTTCAGATGTGAAAATGACCGGTAGAAGAGAAAAGCAAATAACGCGTATTCAAGCACATGGGCAAGTTTGTCGGTCGAGAGCCAGGGGATGTCCGGGGCCGCTAATCTCTCTATAGATGAGACAACAATAATCAAGGCGGCATACGCCAGGGCCGGAGCCATATCCATGTTCATGCCCGGCAGAGCACTATCCGACCAGATGGAATCAATTTGATGGCGGCAAATCGGTTTTCCGGGCAGGCGCGGCGCGAAGCGCGATGCGGGGCATCGGGCGAGCGTCGCAACGAACCCGGGGAGCCGATTTGCCCCACCGAAGGCCGGGTTCTTTTGCGCCGTGGCGTCGTTGCGTATCTTTGCCGATGCCCCACATCGCCATGCGACACGCGCCTAGCCACGGCGCAAAATCATCCCGGTCAAATGGTTCCATCGGCCGGGTGGTGATCGAGGCCCAGGCGCTTGGCCGTCCCGTGGTCGCCACCGACCACGGGGGGGCGCGCGGGAGACCATCATCGAGCGTGAAACCGCCTGGCTGGCGCCGCCCGGCGACGTCGATGCCCTGTCCGCGGCC
>JADFNA010000506.1 GCA_022563625.1 Candidatus Zixiibacteriota bacterium | reverse complement strand
GTGCGGCAAGCGCTTGTGGCGGCGCCACAGCGACGCTTAACGGCGCCCGGCCTCCAAAGGCAGGAGACTATTATATAGAGCTGACAAAGCTCCGCAAACGTATGCCTGAGCGCGGAATTTCGACTATCCGTAGGCGCTCATTTATTGAACAGGGTAGAGCCAACCGCCCGGCAATCGCGGTACTATAATATTCCTCAGAATATGGTCGACATACTTATTGTGGGCGAGAAACAATTGAATAGATCAAGCGCCATGGGTGAGAGAAAGCAACATGAGCGATGCGCTTTTATTCGCTGCTGCTATTTGGCCGATGAACTAGATTGCTATGGATTCAAGGCTGATTGCGTTCTCTATCAACGTTCCAACGGCGCGTTGCTTCCGGAAAAGGCATTCAACCGCGCCGTTGATGATCTGATCGACAGGGTGCGGGCCAAAGCTGAGCGCTTGGTTGAGTAGCCAGGATTTCGGACTGACCTGCCAATCTTTCCTGAATATCAAGAAAACTTTTCCATGTCTGTCTGGCGCCGCTTGCCGCAGAGCACAAAAAACTTCAGTAACACGTTGTAAATCAGAGCGATAGAAGTATCTCCCGGACTCAGGCGCCTTGCTTGCGATACCGCAGGGTGGAGGAGTGTCTGTTTATGATAAAGGGAATATACCATAGCGCGTCGGCAATGATACCTCGCCTGAGGCAGCAAGAGGTGATAGCCAACAATATCGCGAATGTATCAACACCGGGCTTCAAGAAAGATTCCATATTTATCGGTGAACTAAGCCAGGCGCAAGCGCGGCATAAACCGGTCAAATCTGACTGGGAGCGGCCTATGATTGACCAGGTTTATACCGATTACGCCCAGGGTCCATTTATTCGGACCGGCGCGCAGTTGGATATCGCCATTGAAGGCGAGGGCTTTTTCGTCGTGCAAATTGCAGACGGTGAAGAAGTACTCCTGAGAAACGGTTCATTCACGATTGACGAACTGGGTTTCGTGGTAACCTCCGACGGTGACATGGCGCTCGGTACCGGCGGGCCAATCCAACTTCCGGCCGGAGACATTATGATCTCGGATGGCGGAGTAATATCAGTTAACGGCGACGAAATCTCCACCTTGCGTATTGCCATAGTCGACGACCCCGGAGCGCTGGAGAAACGCGGGGCCGGAAGGTTCCATATTCCGGATGGAGTCGAGGTCCAGGATGCAGTCCGTTTTGCGGTGCGGCAGGGGTATCTTGAATCATCAAACGTTGACGTCATCACACAAATGGTTGAGATGATTGCCAGCTATCGCGCATACGAGGCGGACGCCCAGGCCCTCAAGAGCCAGGACCAATCGTTGGAGAAGCTGATCAGCGAAGTTGGCCGCACACGATAGTTTTGTCAGTATCAGGATTGGCAACAGTCGAAAAAGATCGAGAGGAATACATACCATGATAAAAGCAATGCGCACTGCGGCCTCGGGCATGGTAGCCCAGCAGATGAATGTTGACAATATCGCCAACAACCTGGCGAACGTCAACACGACCGGGTACAAGCGCACCAAGATTGAATTCCAGGATGTGCTTTACCAGAATCTCCGGCGAGCGGGGGCCGCGACATCTGTCTCCACAGTAGCGCCAACTGATCTTGCGATAGGGTATGGTGCACGCGCAGTCGCCACAGTCCGTGACTTTGGGCCGGGTGATTTGATGTTAACGGGAAACGCGCTAGACCTGGCTATTTCCGGCGACGGGTTTTTCCAAATTCTGACGCCGGATGGAACAATGGCGTACTCACGTGACGGGGCGTTCAAGATAAGCGCCGACGGCCGAATCGTCACCTCCGATGGGTTTTTCCTTGAACCGGATATTACTATTCCCCAGGACGCATCGCAAATTTCAGTCGGCCTGGACGGAGAAGTGACTGTGCTGCTGGTCGGCTCCGATGAGCCGCAGTCTCTCGGACAGATCGAGCTTGCGCGTTTCATTAATCCTGCTGGCTTGAGAGCTGTGGGACATAATCTATTAGTCACGTCGGTCGCCTCAGGCTTGCCGATAGTAGGTGTTCCGGGACAGGACGGACTCGGAAAAATTGATCAGGGAGCGCTCGAAGTCTC
>JADFNA010000055.1 GCA_022563625.1 Candidatus Zixiibacteriota bacterium | reverse complement strand
TCCAAGCTCGTCTCGAAGTTGGCGAACAGGAGCTGCGCGCCGGGGGCGATGTCGTCGGGTCAAGGCTCGATTTATCAAATCTGCGCTGGCTGCATACCGAAGACAATGAACCTCTCGAAGTCACAGGGAAAGTCACGCTTGTGCGCTGGTGGACTGACAGTTGTCCGTTCTGTACCGCGTCGCTTCCGGCAATCTATGGGTTCAGCGAACTCTATCCCTCGGACGACTTTCAAACCATCGCGGTTTATCATCCCAAACCGCCGCGCAATGTGATCTCCAAAGACATACTAGAAGCGGCGAGGGAGCGCGAATACGACGGAATTGTGGCAGTTGACCAAAACTGGGAAGTTCTCAAACAGAATTACCTCAACAAAAAACGCCGCTCGGCCACCAGTGTGTCATTTCTTTTGGATCAGCAAGGTATAATCCGTTTTGTGCATCCCGGCCCGGTGATTCATCCTTCAGATGACCCGGAGCTGCTCGATGTTAATCGGGACTATGAACAAATGTCCCTGGCCATCAAGGCGCTGCTTTCGCAGATTCAAGAACCCTCACAGTGAGTAGCTCGCGTTACCAATCGTCCATAGATTTCTCATCCGTCACAGCGCTAACATTCGACTGCTATGGCACATTGATTGATTGGGAAACGGGAATAATTAACGCCTTCCGCCCGATTCTCGCCGCGCACAATGCAGCGCTTAGCAATGAAGAGATACTTGCAACATTCTCCGAATTGGAATCTCCCATCCAACAGGGCGCGTATCAGCGCTACCGTGACATTTTGTCTCAGGTTTGCTGCGCATTTGGCATCCGGCACGGATTCACGCCAGACGAAAAAGAATCCGCCTCAATCGCCGAGTCGATTTCCATCTGGCCGCCCTTCACTGATACCGTAGCGTCACTAAAGGCGCTCAAAGACCGCTTCAAGCTGGGCATACTGTCAAACATTGATGATGATTTGTTTACTGGATCGAACAAATTACTTCAGATTGGTTTCGATTGGATTATTACCTCCGAACATGTTGGCTCATACAAACCCTCTCAGCAAAACTTCCGTCACATGCTTGACACACTGGGTATTCCCAAAGAACAAATTCTGCATGTCGCACAAAGCCTCTATCACGACATCGCCCCGGCCAACGCGCTTGAAATCAAAACCGTGTGGGTCAACCGTAGAAAAGAAAAAGCGGGCGCTGGCGCCACACCACCATCCGAAGCCCGACCGGACATAGAAGTAGCCAGCCTGGCTGAACTGGTAAGCATATGCGGTTTAACTTAACGCCAGGACGGCATTATCATAACGTAGATAGCAGATAGTCATTCTGAGCGAAGCGAAGAAACCCAGCGGTATATCAAACATCAGCGCTCTTGCTGTCTTGCGCTGAGACCCTTCGCTGCACTCAGGGTGACATAGTTGTAGGGCGGAACCCCTGTGGTTCCGCCTTCTCAGGAATTAAAGCTCAAACAAGAGTCGACAATTTTCTAATCTTGTCTCACCAAAACAAGTATTTCGATTACATTTACGCCATGGTTGTACGAGTAGTATGCTAACATATCGCCGTTTGGAGAGCTGAGAGGAGATAACTCTATTTTGTCAGGTGTATTCGTCAACTGCGTTTCTTCTAAAGCAGAAATGTCAAAAGAATATAGTTCGCTTCCAATAATGTCATAGCCATCCTCGATTGGCTTGTTATAGAAAAGTTTCTGCCCGCATGGAGACCAACTCTCCCCAGTTGAACGCGGTATCGTCGCTATTATGTCACCGCTGACGCTTAGTAACACAAGCTGGCCATTTGAATGACACGACACCATGCTACCGTCTGGCGACAACTTCGGGAAGTAGTATGGAGCGCCAGTAGCGATTCTTTGAACTTCGTCCCCGGCTGCGTCTACGAGAGACAGGTTTCGAGGTGTGTTTAGCGCTTGTCCGGGCGATATCAACGCTCTTATATATAGGTCTTGGCCAGTGCGTCGGGAGCGCATTGAGTGTTGAGTTTCAAATGTCATAGCAATTCTTGCGTAGTCGACGATCCCGATGCTGCCTGATGTCGAACGAACAAATCTAGACGGTTGAATCCCGCTGGCAAGAAATGATTCACTGGAGTCCAGAACTATAGCGCTCGAAGATGTATCATATGTGTAGTACCGGACAATAGTAGATCTACTTTTGTCCCTTCCGGCGCCATTGCCACCTGCCCAAGAGTTTTCCAAAGTCACAAATATTGAATCATTTAACCACTCGTAATGAACACCTGCAATGACTCCAATCGAGACTCTTTCTTGGGTACTGACATCGTATACTATTAACGTGTCCGCAACTTTATATGTCAGCGCAGTTCCTGATGGAGTCCATTTGCAACTGACACCTCGACCTACAGTGATGACTTTTGGATACAATTGCGATTTGTCGTTGTCAGAGAATTGTGATAGCGCGAGCGAATGGCCAACAAATACTAATATTGTGATGGAGGCGACTTTGAACAATCCCATATTACATGTCCTTCACCAACACCGCCCGCACCGGTGATCCGTCCATGCCGGAAAATTTCAGCGGCAGCGCAATCAATTCATATTCGCCAGGCTCAACTTCTGCCAGGTTCAGGTTCTCCAAAATAGCGATATGGGCATCGCCGAAAATCTTATGTGATTCGAGTGTCTTGGAATTCGGATGGTCTACCGAGGGCGTGTCTATCCCCACCAGTTTTACATGCAATTCGGCGATAGCCCGCGCCGCTTCAGGTGTGAAATGGCTGAAATCCTCAGTGAAAACATCTGGCGCTGAGCTGTTGGTCTTGAACAACAGCCGCTCGACATCCCCCCGGGAGAGCTGCGACACATGGCGCTCAGTAACGGCTTCACTGTCTGTTGCATCAATAACCAGCGCCGGGCCGATATAAGCGCCCAATCTCACCTTATCAATTGTCGCGCCGTCATCGCTAAAATGATACGCCGCGTCAGCATGTGTTCCCGTATGCACGCTCATAGTCACGCCGCCGACATTAACCGGCCCGCCCTTTGAGATTTCATCAACAAAGAACGATACAAACTCAGTGTCCCCCGGCCAAACTGCGATTGACGGCGAGAGTGTATGAGAAATATCAATGATCTTGCGCGCCATCAGGAGACAACCCGGTCAGCAGACACATGTTTCTTATGAGCCCCGGAAGCGATGATCTCTGCTATTTTGTCAATAACCTCGTCCAGCTCGCGGTCGGTATTGTAAAAATGCGGCGAGATGCGAACACCCGCTTTTGGCCGATAGTCCACCAGATAATCCTGCGCGTTCAATTCGATTGCGATGGCCAGGCCATCGGGAAGATCAATCGCGACCGTCCCTCCGCGCTCGGCTGAATCACGCGGTGTGGTGGTTTTCCAGCCTCGTTGATCAGCCAGTTCAAGCAGTTTTGTTGTCATCTCGATCGAACGTTTACGGATACGTTCAACTCCAATTTCTGCGATTATATCCAGTCCCGCCTGGCACGCATACAATGCGGGTATGACCGGCGTGCCGCTCTGGAAACGATACGCGCCAGAGGCATAACGCATCGGCGAGTTATCGAACGAAAATGGTTCTTCATGGGCCAGCCAACCGGTAAGGCGCGGCTCAAGCGTCTCTGCCAGATCAGGGCGCACATACAAGAACCCAACACCCGGGCCGCCACACAGCCACTTCAGCGTACCGCCCGCTAAAAAGTCAACCTTCAGCGCCGAAACATCAAGCGGATACGCGCCAACCGCCTGATATGCATCCAGCATAACCAGCGCCCCAACGCTATGCGCTTTGTTAATAATCGCCTTGATGTCCATCACATACGATGAACGAAACAGTATATGAGATATGGGAACTAACAGCGTTCGCTCATCAATCGCATCGAGCAATTCATCAAGCGGAATGGAAATCCCGTCCTGCGATTTGATAGTTACGATTTCAGCCTTTTCGGCGAGCGCTCGCTGATACACATACCCCACAGACGGAAACTCCATATCAATCATGACAAGTTTGTTGCGTTTGGGAGTGATGTCGAAACAAGAAATTATCACAGCATGGGCGCCGCTTACATTCGCCTGTATAGAAACCGAATCCGGCGCAGCGCCAATCAGAGCGCCGACTTTATCGCCGATCTGACGGGGAAACTTCCACCATTCATCTTCCCACGACCGCACACCGCGCCTGGCCCACAAATCAGTGTAGCGCGCGGCTGTTACGAGCGCCTTATTTGGCATAGCCCCAAGTGAATTCGAGATCAAATAATGGACGTCTTTGACTGAATCAAATTCATCGCGGTATTCCAGCAGGTCTTTCATGTTTTCTTCATCGGCCCCTTGGAGCCGGACTCATGTTTCATACCTGGCCGCGATCGGCATTCGCCTGCCGCTTCCGAATGATTTTGACGTTACACGCAAAGCCGGGGCCGCCTGGCGGCGCTTGTATTCATTATTACGCACCGCGCGAGCAACCCAGCGGACAGTTTCCTCATCGAACCCGCCAGCCACCAGTTCTTCAACCGAGCGCTCCTCCTCAATATAGCCCGCCAGAATCCGGTCCAGCGTGTCATACGGCGGAAGTGTATCTTGATCTGTTTGATTCGGACGGAGTTCGGCCGACGGCGGCTTTTCCAGAATCGCATGGGGAATCAACTCGGAATTCCGGTTAATATATCCGGCCAGTTCATACACTTTTGTTTTGGGCACATCACCCAACAGTGACAACCCGCCGCTCATGTCGCCATAGAGTGTACAGTATCCAACCGCCAGCTCACTTTTGTTTCCGGTGGAAAGCGGCAGATACCCGTATTCATTGGAAAAAGCCATCAAAATGTTTCCGCGTATGCGGGCCTGTAGATTTTCCTGCGTTACTGTCACATCTTTTGTGGCAATCGAAGGCGAAAGCGACGAGAGAAAACACATGTATGTGTCATGGATAGGAATTGTTTTCAATTCAACTCCGAGATTATCTGACAGCGCCTTTGAATCTTCTACACTGCCCTTGCTGGAATAGGCCGAAGGCATCGTGATCCCGAGCGTATTTGCCGCGCCCGTGACTTTCGCCGCCAGGGCCAGTGTCACCGCCGAGTCAATTCCGCCAGAAACACCCACGACACACTTCGAAAAACCGCATTTGTCCATGTAGTCCCGCAGGCCCATTGTCAGACCCAGGTAAATTGATTCGATCTCTGAAAGGGCTGTGAAACTACCGGCGCTTCCGTCAGCAGCCGTATCAACCGTCATCACCTGCTCACGAAAACTTTCCAACAGCGCAGTTGGCCTGCCCTGGCTGTCAAAACTCATCGACTTGCCGTCAAACAAAAGTTCGTCATTGCCTCCCACCTGATTGACAAACACCAACGGCGCCCCGCTGCGTTTGGCATGGTCCGACAACAACCGATAGCGTATCGCTTCTTTGCCGACATTAAACGGAGACCCGGAAATATTGATCAACAATGTCGCCCCGGCTTTGGTGAGTTCACTTACCGGATCGCGCTCGTATATCTCTCCCCGAGGCCACAGAACCGGATCAGTCCAGGCGTCCTCGCAAATACTGACGCCGAGCTTCTCTCCCTTGAAATCAACAACATTAACCGGACCGGCGGGCTGAAAATAGCGCGCTTCATCGAATACATCATAACTCGGTAAATTGCATTTCGCTTGCGTATGAATTGTCTTTCCATTAAACAACATCAACGCGGCATTGAGCAAACGGCGCTCACCTGGTTTCTCATTTGCCAGCGGCGCTCCAATGATAACTCCGGTGTTGGGAAACGCCGTGGTGTATTGCCGCAATTCGTCCAGCGCCTCGGCGGCCCGTTCAATAAAACCATGTCTGTCCAGCAAATCCTGAGGGGGATACCCCACCAGATACAATTCGGAGAATACTATCAAATCAGAATTCGCGGCATGTTCGCTAAGGGTCTTTTTGGCGCGCGCAAGATTCCCGGCAATATCTCCCACCAGAGGGTTAAGCTGGGCCAGCGTGACTTTCATCTCTTACAATTCCCCATGACAATGCGCTGAACAGTGCAGGAATAATCCCCGGGGACCCTAGAGAATCTTCTCAATAGCGCCGGTTAGTTCATCCGAAAGCGGTTCGACGCCCGGCTCAAAACGCGCAACTATATTGCCCTCGCGGTCCAGCAAGAATTTGTGAAAGTTCCAGGGAATATCGCCGCTCGGATCAGTGTTCTCGGTTAAATAGGTGAACAGCGGATGTTGATCATCGCCTTTGACACTCACCTTGGCCATCATCGGAAAACTTACCGCAAATTGGCTCTGGCAGAATTGCAGTATTTCTTCATTTGTTCCAGGCTCCTGTTTGCCAAAATTGTTGGCCGGAAACCCGATCACCGTCAGTCCCTGATCACTGTATTTTTCGTACAAAGCCTGCAGCCCTTGATATTGCGGCGTATAGCCGCACTTGCTGGCCACATTCACCACCAGCAGCGCCTGTCCGGAAAACTCCGCCAGCGAAGTTTCCTCGCCGCCGATAGTGTTGAATGCGATTGTCCGATAATTGATCACTTCGTTCGCCATACTCGGTTCAGTTTTTTCTCCCGACTTCCCGGCGCTTCCATCTGACTTCTGCCCGCAGGCCCCCAGAGTTGCGGCGACAATCAGCCCAGCGCCCGCCAGAAGTCTCATATTCTGTCTCAATCGTCGTTGTTCCATTTTCATTTTCTCCATTTAGATGAGGCGGCTCTTGTCAGGGAGGCCTGTCGGGTTTCTCTCTCGCTTCGCTCGTTCGGAACGCCGACCTACGTGTATCTAGGCCTCTCCGCCTGTCCCGCGACAGGGCCGTTGGGTCAAACTATAGCGCCCGGGTCTGTGGGGCAAGAGTGATAAGCATGTGATAGCCGCGCCGGACAGTACCCGCTAATCTAACGCCGGGCCTTCGGCTTCGCTCAGGATAAACTCGGATAAACTCCTAGACGTGGCAGTCTCTTGGCGTGTAAGCGGGAGGGATTGCCGCGTCGCCCGCCCAGGCGGACTCCTCGCAAAGACGATTGATTGTTACCGACAACCCGACCGGGAAACGGGACAATGTATGGACAAAGTTATGAACGAAATCAACGACAAATCACCGGAACGCACGAGGCGCTCGCAGAGTCCGAGGCTCCCGCAGAGCCCGAGGCTCCCGGCGTTGATGACTTCGGCCGTGGCCGCCGGGTTTCCCTCGCCGGCCGATGACCACGCCGAGGACCGGCTGGACTTAAACAGTCTGCTGATTAAACATCCCGCCGCGACATTTTTTGTGCGAGTCAGCGGTGATTCCATGCTCGAACGCGGTATTCACGACGGCGACTTGCTGGTCGTTGACCGTTCACTGGAGGCCGCGGACGGCTCAGTCGTTATTGCAATCATCGACAGCGAGCTAACCGTCAAAGAATTGCGGCGCCGCAACGGACGAGTGTGGCTCATTCCCGCCAACACAGCCTGCCCGCCGGTCCCGCTTGCGGCTGACAACGAAACGCATATCTGGGGGGTGGCCACCTGTGTCATACACAGTCTCTGAGCAAAATCCCGCAACTCCCCGGCCGGGCCACACACAACCCGGCCGGCGCCGTTTTGCGCTGGTGGATTGTGACAATTTCTACGTCTCCTGCGAACGTGTCTTCGATCCTTCACTGAATGCCCGTCCGGTGGTGGTTCTCTCAAACAACGACGGTTGCATCATCTCGCGCTCGGCGGAGGCCAAAGGGCTGGGGATCAAAATGGGCGCCCCGCTGCATCATGTGACCGAAATCGTCCGCGCCGCCGGGGTGGTCGTTCGCTCGTCAAACTATGCCCTCTATGGCGACATGTCACACCGTGTAATTGAAACACTGCGCCATTTCACCTCGGACATCGAGGTGTATTCAATTGACGAGGCTTTTCTGAGTCTGGACGGTTTCGCCCGCCCTGGGAACGCACGCGGGCTCCCGGCAGACCTGAGCGGCTATGCCACACAAATGCGGCGCATGGTTCTACGCTGGACAGGGCTGCCGGTCTCAGTCGGCATCGGCCAAACCAAAACGCTGGCCAAAGCCGCCGCCGAAATCGCCAAACGCCGCCCTGAACGAGTCTGTGATCTGAGCGCCGAGCCTGATCCTGACGCTCTGCTCGGCGCTATCCCTGTCAGAGATGTCTGGGGAATCGGTTCGCGGCACGGCGCCTGGCTAAAAGAGCGCGGAATCACCACCGCCGCGGCGCTGCGTGACATGCCCGACGAACTTATTCAAAAACGGGCCGGGATTGTCGGCCTGCGCACCGTCTGGGAACTGCGCGGGCGCCACTGTCTGAAACTGGAACTGGCGCTCCCGCCGCGCAAAGGCCTGACCTGTTCGCGCTCATTCGGCCGTCCCATCAGGAATTTCCGGCAACTCGAGGAAGCCGTCGCCAACTACGCCTCGCGCGCCGCCGAAAAACTCCGCCGCGACGGCTCTGTGGCCGGACTG
>JADFNA010000505.1 GCA_022563625.1 Candidatus Zixiibacteriota bacterium | reverse complement strand
ATTTATAACATAAGAAAATGGCTGCCAGTTCCGCACACTGTGCATCGCCGGCAGCCACATTTTGTCAGCGTATTTTTCGGTAACGTACGCAACGTAAAAAACCTTCCGCGTGTCACTTGAGCAGCATCATTTTTTTCGTTTGCGCAAACGCCCCCGCTTTGACCTGGTACAGATACACACCCGAGGCCACTGCGCGGCCCTTATCGTTGCGTCCATCCCAGATAACACTCAGCACACCGGCCTCCGCCTCGCCGTCAAATCGCCGCACACGCTGGCCGAGCATATTGTACACGGTCAGCGTCCACTGCGTCGCCTGCGGCAGAGCCAGTTCAATTTTTGTCACAGGATTAAACGGATTCGGATAGTTTTGACCGAGATCAAACGATTTTGGCAGAAGGCCGGACTCTATTCTGGCGTTGATCACGCTCCAACCGCGTTCATCAGCCAGTTCAGCGCCCAACAACCGCACTTCGCCTTCATAATTCTCCGGCAAATGGATCGTCAGCAGGTTTGTTCTCCCGGAGGCAATGTACGCGCCATGCGCTCCCTCGGCCCGTTCAAATATCAGTGCGCGAATTCGCCCGTCTTCAATACGGTAACGCAAATCCATGTTAGACGCGCCGGAGGCAAGGGAAATGCTCTCAGGCGCAGCTCCGTCAAATTCGAAAGTGAACACGGCGCCGCCGATATTCATGTTCACATCAGCGATAACCGAGTATGAATTGATGTTACGGCTGACTGACACTGTCGCGCCGGCCCCGCCGGCCCCGCCGGGAACAACTTTCGGGATCGGGTCCTGATCGCCGATCAAGACGCGAATCAGGAATACCAGATCTGCAATCGTTAGTGTCTGGCCGTCTGCGTTTACATCTGATGCAGCCGTTTGGCGGAGGATATCGAGTTTGAACGCCAAGAGCCCAACGATAAAGTAATTTGTGTATGTGACAGCGTCGGCGACCTCATAGCTGATGCCGTTCAGATTCAAATCGCCGCGATCATTATCCGGGTCTTTGGGAATGATACAGATACCGCCATTATAGAAGTCTGTGGAGCGCGCGGGCTGAAACTTGGCGCCCGGTACCAAACAAGCATCAGGAGCGCCAAGTCTCGGCGGCCGCGAAGATTCAGGAAATCCTATATCGTCACTCTCATCCCCTATTAATGTTCCGTTATTGCTGAATATTCGTGAATTCAAATAGAGTTCATCACCACTCGGGTTTGAATATGCATTATCGCCGCAGTCGAGCCACAGGAATGACACCGGAATCAACTGGCTGCTCAGGTTCTGGTCCTGTGATATCAGGAAAGTTATTTTAACCAGTTCACCATTTACGTCAAAAGCGCCCGGCGGAGGGTGATTGACACCATCGTTGACATCACCGATCGCCACCAGGCGAAGTAGTCCTTTCGGACAGGCGACGCCACAACTGGCGAACGGGCCATTGTTAAAGGTAAAGAACTCCCAATCCGTAATGGCCGAACCTGGATCAGCAAACAGAAATGCCACAGCGCTTGCGTCATAGGATATCAAGATATCAAAACCGGCAACGGGCGCAAACGACTCCGTGATAATACTGACCGGGGCCTCCTGGCCCACCGGGCTGCAGGGCGGGATGGCGCCTGACGGAGGAAACGGACCCGACGAACCCGTGTCGGGGAAAGTGAAAGTTGATCCGGGACCGACAATCGCAGTGCGGGCGACAAGTCCGCAGTTCGGTGATGGAAACACTGTGAAAAAGAATGTCTCGGTGCGTGTGTGGCATCCGTCGGTCACCTGGATACAGAATTCATAGACACTATCCACACTGGTCGGAACAAAACATATTTCCGCGCTGCCCTGCCCGATCAAAACCAGCGAGCCCGGGCCGCACAGTTGCGTGATAGTCAGCGGATCACCCTCAAAATCAGTGGCGATAATATCGCCGATACAAATTTCGTCCACATCGCCCGCGCAGTACGGCGCGCTGGCCCGTGACGGGATCTCCTGTGAAGTCTGTCACCGCGTTCAGCCCGACTTCGGAGAAACTCGACCGACGTCGGGGGATGCCGGGATGGCCGGCATGTGGGACGGCAGGACTTACAACATGTTCTACGGTCCCGATG
>JADFNA010000054.1 GCA_022563625.1 Candidatus Zixiibacteriota bacterium | reverse complement strand
TCGTGAGCAGCTTGATCGCTTGTGTCGCATCCCCCAGTCTGCCAACAGCGTTGATTCTTGGCGCCAGCACAAAAATTATATGATTGGCGTTTAACTCTTTTCCACTCAGTCCGGACACAAAAACCAGAGACTTGAGCCCCGGTTTGTTTGTGCGGGCGATTTGTCTGATGCCGAAATGAGTCAGAATCCGGTTTTCGTTGATTAGCGGAACTATATCGGCCGAGGTGCCCATCGCCACCAGATCAAGATGCTCATACAATTCCGAGCCATCCTGATTCAAATGCGTATAGAGACCCTGCGCGAATTTGAATGCGACCCCAACTCCGGACAGCTCCCCGGCGGGATATGTGCAGCCCGGCTGTTTGGGATTAATTATTGTCACCGGCTTGGGAAGCTTTTCACCTGGTTCGTGGTGATCGGTGACAATAACATCAATTCCCTTGCTCCTGGCATATTCAATCTCTTCGACAGCCGTAATACCGGTATCGACTGTGATAATCAGGGTTGTGCCGTTTTTTGCGACATGGTCAATTCCCTCTGGCGAGAGACCATAGCCCTCGATCAACCGATTGGGCAGATAATAGCTCACCTGAGCGCCGAGCTTGTTCAACGCCAGATAGAGTGTCGAAGTGGCCGTGATACCGTCGACGTCATAATCTCCGTACACGGTGATTTTTTCATTGGACTGAAGGGCCATCGCCACGCGCTCAACCCCGGCCTGCAATCCCTTAAGAGAGAATGGGTCTTCCAGCATGTCCAGCGAGGGATGTAGAAAACGATCAATTGCTTCGAGCGTGTCGATCCCGCGATCAATCATAATCGATGCGATCGCGCGAGGAAGCTGGCAGGAAGTCGCTATCTCGTTGACTTTCTCGGCCGGAGGCCACTCCGCCACCACCCAGCGCTCACGTACGGCCTTGGTGGATGGATTCATTGTGGGATTCAAAACCTGCGTTCTTGAAGTAATAATTCTTGAAACAATAATTTGTATAGCAAGAAGAAAAGAGAAAGTGTAAGCCGAGTTCTGTGATCTTCGGGCGCCAGAGGCGCTTTTCAGATAACGGTCATTTATCTTGGCGGACTGTTGCCAGGCCGCTCTTTGCGGTCTACCCGGAGATACAGGCGGGCTGAATCTACCCTCTCTCCCTATTTGACCTTGCTCCGGAAGGGGCTTACCTCAGGGACCGGTTGCCCGGCCCGGGCGGGGTCTCTTACACCCCGATTTCACCCTTACCAGGCGCTAAGAGCCTGGCGGTATATTTTCTGTGGCGCTTTCCGTCGGATTGCTCCGCCCCGGCGTTACCGGGCGTCCCGATTCAGTGGAGCTCGGACTTTCCTCACTTCTGCCCTGCGGCAAAAAACCGCTTGCAGCCGCGCGACCGTACCTTTCTCTTCTCTTTGCTTGCTCCTTATGTCTTATAACGTCCAACAACTTCACTGGCGACAAGATACATCAAAAGCGCCCCCAGCCCTAGTAAAAAAGAGTCTTGAGGAAGAGGCTGGAACCCCGGTTGGAACAGGCTTCGATAGAAATCGTCCCGGAATTGACTACTTGGATTGCGTTAGAGAGAAATCGAGAATGGGAAGCGCCACCCGCTCAGACTACAAACGGCGATAATTCGGAGGTTCTTTGGAGATTAATACCGAATGTGGATGAGACTCACGCACCCCGGAGGCGGTGATCCGCACAAAACGAGAATCGCGGCGCAACTGTTCAATATCAGCCGCTCCACACAGACCCATACCGGAACGGATGCCGCCGATCAATTGAAATATGGAGTCAGCCACTGGCCCGCGCACCGGAACCATACCCTCCACACCCTCGGGAACAAACTTCGACATATCATCCGAACTCTGCTGGAAATAACGCTCAGACGAGCCCTCTTTCATCGCCCCCTGCGAGCCCATTCCACGATAGACTTTGAATGCGCGGCCCTCAAACAGCGATGTTTCGCCCGGCGCCTCCTCACAGCCCGCAAACAGCGAGCCGACCATAACTGAACTGGCGCCGGCCGCCAGAGCCTTGACGATATCGCCCGAATAACGAATCCCGCCGTCGGCGATAACCGGAATTCCATGCTGATCAGCAACATCCGAGGCTTCCATAACTGCCGTGACCTGCGGCACACCACAGCCTGTCACCACCCGGGTAGTGCAAATCGACCCCGGTCCAATTCCAACTTTTACCGCATCTACACCGGCTTCAATCAGGGCTTTAGCCCCGGCGCCGGTGGCGACATTGCCGCCGATTATCGGGATGTCCGGGTAACTGCTTTTGATCCGTTCGATTCCTTCCAGCACACCTTTACTATGGCCGTGTGAAGAATCTACTGCGAATACATCAACACCTGCCCTGGCCAGCGCCTCCAGACGAGCGTCAAGGTCCGGCCCAACACCCACCGCGGCGGCGACACGCAACCGGCCGCGCCCATCTTTGCAGGCCTCAGGGTATTGAATCTTTTTCAGGATGTCCTTGACGGTAATCATGCCCTTGAGATGGCCGCGTTCATCGACAATCAGTAGCTTTTCAATTCGGTGCTGATGGAGCTTTTCCTGCGCTTGCTCGAGAGTGATACCCTCGCGGGCAGTCACCAGATTCTCTGTGGTCATTACATCCGATATTGGCTGGTTCAGGTTTCGCAAAAAACGCAGGTCACGGTTAGTCAGAATTCCAGCCAGCCTGCCGGACTTATCAACCACCGGAATGCCGGAAATCGAGAAATGCTTCATAACCGCCAGAGCATCCGAAATAAGCTTATCAGGAGTCAACGTAACCGGATCAACAATCATTCCTGACTCGGAGCGTTTGACTTTGTCAACCTCCTCCGCCTGGCGTTCGGTCGACATGTTCTTGTGCACCACCCCGATTCCACCCTGACGGGCCAGGGCGATCGCCAGTGGCGCTTCGGTCACCGTATCCATCGCAGAGGAAATGATCGGAATCTGCATTCGAATGCCGCCTGTCAGATTCGCGCCGACATCAACTTCGGATGGCAGCGCTGAGGAATATGCGGGCGCCAGCAGAACATCATCAAATGTCAGAGCCTCGGGGATTCCCGAAGACGACTGCCCCGAGAGATCAGTCATATCGGCCCTCTCCTGAGAGACAACGGGAGCAGCGGGGGTGTCGAGAGTCACAAATTTTTCGCTCATTCTACTCATATATCACAGTATCGTATATTAGACCATTGGCCGCTAACCGATTTGCCAACCGTTTAGCCTGCTTTTTGTCTGAAACTGAAAACGTTCAAACCCAAAAAACCTATTCAGACTCCTTGAGCGTATACACCAGCAGCCGCCCGCAATTGTCGCAGGTGATCACCCGCGAGCCGCGTCTGATTTCCTGATATCGCTGGGGCGGCACGGCCTTGAAACATCCTCCGCAGGCCCGTTTCTTGACATACACAACAACCTGGGCGCCCTTGCCCCGGCGCACACGGTCATAAATTGACATCGACGGACGGCTAACCTGTGTCACAATACGCTGGCGTTCATGGTCCCGCTCGGCGACTTTATCACCAACCGAATCAAGCCGTTGTTGCAGAGAGCCTAGCTGTATGCCGTTGTTTTCTTTTATCAAACTGGCGTTGCTTTGCAAACCCTCGAGGGAGTTCTGGATCTCCTCCTGCCTTTCGGCGGACTGCAGAATCTCGTTCTCCTTTTCCGAGATGCGCCCTTTCAGAGTATCAATTTCGCTGACCAGCGCGTCATATTCTTTGTTCGTCTTAATCGCCATCATCTGGGATTGATAGCGTTTGAGGTCTTCCTGAAGTGACGCCAGCTCAAGTTCGGCGACTTTCTCACGCGTTTTCAAGTGTGTGAGTTCCTCGACAGCCTCGCGGTGGGTTGTCTCGGATTTTGCCATCTCTTCACGCAGGGTGTCCATCATATCCGGCATGTACTCTTTGGACCTCTCCAACTCGTCGATTTCATAATCCACGCTTTGCAACTGCAGCAATAGCTCCAAATCAGGATGCATACTTCGTACCTCACTGGTTTCCGCTATGGTCATGTGCGTTCCCCTGTGTAATAGTGTGTGTGTATTTCTGTGTCTACCATCGTTATTGTCTTTGTGTGAGCTGTTGTCGTTTTCTCTTCAAAAAACTGCGCTTTTACAGAACTGTCTCCGTTAAAAAAGGCGCAGTTCCCGATCTACTCGGTCACTGCGCCTTATGGATTTCCCGGACTTCGCCGTCCCATCTCTTGCGTTTTGCCGCCTCTCATCGGGGCATTAGCATATCGATGGCCGGGAGTCCCGCCTCGGAGGTGTCGCTGGACACCCGCCGATTGTGGCTCGATTCGTCTCATGTTTTCTACACGCGCCTCATCATGCTCATAAATCCTATCGGACCAATTCGCCCGCTCGGTTAATCTGGGCAATACTGGATTCGAACCAGTGACCTCTCGGATGTGAACCGAACGCTCTAACCAACTGAGCTAATTGCCCGCTTAACTCACTGTGGTTCTAATCTACTGTGGTTCGGCTAACCTGGCCGGGCCTTCCAGAGACCTTTCCTGCAAGCCCCGTGCCGATTTTTCCCGATTTTGCCTCGTAAGCCGCTGCCAGAGACTGCTTAGCGACTTATTAACTATCCGGCTTTGATCGGCGAAAATCCCTTTCTTACTGCCCGGCGCCATCCTTGGGAGTATTCTCCCCTGCCTCTTGGCTGCCGGATTTGGGCTGTAATCTCTGGGCCCACCAGGACTCGAACCTGGGACCCGCTGATTATGAGTCAGCTGCTCTAACCAACTGAGCTATGGGCCCAAACCATAGCCTCACATGATACCACAGAATCGCGATTTCGTCAAGCGCCCCAGCCGGTTCCGCAGCTACTGATCCCACCCCAAGGGGTCGGGCACCCGGAACCTCAAGTGGACATTGCCGGAAGCAGCTCCTCTTCCACTTTTCTCATCCCGGTCGGTGAAATTATGACAAAATTAGAATCCTTATCAAATTCTACTAATCTTTCTTTATGAAGATGGCCAATGATAACAGATCTGAAGTTAGACTTATGGCTATGTTCAGTCCATTCAAACAAATCTTCGATGGCTACACCGACACTCGGATCAGAATAAAGAAAAAGAAGCACTTGTGATCTGTAGTTCATCCCCGCCGCCAAAATTCGCTTTCTCCCCATTACTTGCCATACAAGCGGTACATTTCTTTCGGCTATTGAATTTAGGAGGTCCTGAGCATCTTCTAGAGGCAAAGCGTAGGTTACTCGAAGTAGTTCACAGACACACCAATCAGCAAGGCGAACGCACGCTACTGAGTCGATTTCGTTTGCATCCAGATCACCCCCAACATGTCCAACAGCCCTCTTGTTTCGCATTGTGTAAAGGAAATTTAAAGCTCTCGGAATAACGATACGTAAGCTTTCCACTCCGGCTGTTCGATCTAGCCGCTCCAACTTCATACATTCTTCCGTAAAGTTTGGAATTCTTACACCAAACGGAATAAAAGTTCCCGTTAATTTGAATTGTAAGAATCTTAAGAGGGTTTCACAGAGCTTTCCAGCTCTCAACCCACAGGAATCAAATTGACTCTCGAGAAAAGCTGATTTCAGAGACATATAGTACTTGATGATTCGAGAACTGTATTGGTTCGGAATCCCCGAGAAAGCAACTTCGAGTGAAACACTACTGCTTTTTGTACTCATATTGACCGTCTTCAGATTCGTTGCGGTCCAGCTTGGTTTCTCTAATAAGTCGAAGCAATGTTGGCGAGAGTGTCGTAATAGCTACCGTGCGCCCCTTCTTACTTCGAAGATGTTTCTGAATATCCCCGATCTTTCTCTCCTTATCGAAAAACCCTTCTTCTAGGAGTTCTCTTAACAACCCCATCGGGCCGAGACTACGATTCGAGCCACTTTTCCTTTTACTTGTTCTTTTTGATTTCTTCTTGGCAGGCTTAGAACTCTTGGTTGCGCCCTTTGGTTTTTTTCGAATCTTCTGCTTAGTTGTGCTGGTTTTTGATAAAGTGCGGAAGTCACCCGCGTCGAGGTACTCCTCTCCTGCAGCCATAACTCGATATAAAGTTCTTGAATTGTCAGTGAATCGATCAACCTTGTCCCCAGCTTTATCAAGAGCTTGATTTACTGCTTGCCGAGTAGTTCTAAATCGAAATTTGTCAGTGAGAACGGTTGCAATTTGCGAGGCACTCAGGCCATTAATTTGAAATTTTTCACGCGCAATGCGGATGAGTATCATCGCATTGTCTACTACTCTTGATGCATGATTCATTTGGGGAAACTGTGTTCGGTCAAGTTCATTGAAAAGAGAATTAATATCTCCTCCATCACCTGGTTGACTTCTGTCAAGTTTTTTAGATCTTTCCCTAGGTCCAACTTTCGCACCACGCTCATTAGCGTGTTCTCCACCTAGTAATACATCTACTGCACGGTTGAACGCAGCTTCTTGCAAATTTTCAGGCACGGCCTTCGACAACTCCGCTGCCTTTTTGAATACTAATTTGAGTTCTTCGTCATTCATACATAAATTCCCTAATTGTCTTCACTTTCGTGCGTTTCACTGAAGGGACCTTTACTCATGATCCGATTTACAATCGGTCGTGCCTAGTGACCTGCGCTTCTAGCTACGAGCGCATGTACGACTGGATGTGTCTTCACGTTCGCTTAATACATCCTATTTGCCTTTTATGTTCTGTGAAGGCTGGCTGTTCTTGATAATGCGAGATTCCGACTTCTCTGCGTCAGTGATGCTTGGCTTTTGAACTATTACGACCTTCTTACCTCCTCTAACTGCGTCTTTAGCGCCCGGAAGATGCTCTTTCAACCTGTCTGTGACTCTTCCTCGCTTAGCGACTCCGGTGTAGATATTCTCATCTTTACTGTTTAAGATTTTGTAAAGGACAGGCTTGTCATTGGATAATTCTTCGACGCCCGCCTTGTTAAGGTCGCTTGATTTCTTACCCATTTTGATCTCCTTTTGTACGAGAGTATTAGATTTGTTCTGGTCTGAGCGTCAAGAGTAGAGCTGATTTAATTTGATCGTTCACATAGCCAGAAGTTTGTAACACATTTACGCAATGCAGCTGCGGCTAAACTCCACTGTTTCTTCCCGATGTTGCATGATTGGCCCTTTTCGTAGATAATTATTCGACTGACACGTCCTGTTAGCAATCGCGCCTGTCGGCTGCCAGCACACAAAATATCGCGAATAACCGGTTGATTGTCAATGGCTTCCGAAATTCCATATTTAGAGTAATGTAAATGCCTAGCTGCTAACAGGATACGGCCATGTGGGCGACGTGGCCGGGTGGCCCACCCTTTGGGTGGGTTTCTTTACAGCGTTAGTATTTTAGCTCAGAATCGCGATTCCGTCAAGAGCCCCAGCCGGTTCCGCAGCCCTCATCAGCAGATCTCCAAGGCCTTGACTCAGGTCAACTTTGGAGCTCAGAGACACCAGTCAGCTGCTGTTTAAGGACGATTGGTGGAGATGTCAACCGGGATTGCTGGATTAGAAAATTAGATATGATTCAAAGATGGCGAGTAGTTGATTGCGGCGAGATTTCGCGATTTGCAGTAAATGGAAGCCGGGCGTTTGAAGTAGATTATCTAAACATCTGTGAGACGCATGCCGATACGGATACAGGTACCCTATGCTAATTTGTCAGACAGGTATGCAACAAAATATAGCCCAAAGGGAATCATTGATGGCCAACAAACGAAAAAGCAGACGGCGAAAGGCTGAAGCGTTTCTAGGTGTTTATGACCGATACTCCGGGGAGTTCCTGGGACGACTGGTCCCCGCGGATGTGGCCCAGTCAAACATACGGCCGGTGCACGATGATGAGGCCTCAAGAAGCCAGAACCGAGGCCATCTTCGCCGGCGGACGCGAGGCAAGGGCCGGTACCTTCATGGGATCGAGTCGGTTGCTTCGCACAACGAGCGTAATCTGACGTAGCGCCAGCTCCGGAGTCGCTCTGTATAAAAGCTTTCTAAAGCCCGGTATGAACCGGGCTCGGCGGAGCATTGGCGAAACACCTCTCCAGATCAGCGCACCGTTTGCTCCGTCTCCTAAAAACTACAATCGCCCGACACCTCCGGGCGCGGCGAACTCGAAATTCGGTCCGCTCCGGCACGTATCGTTTTCGGTGTCTCATGGGCGGCGCAAGGCCGGTCTGAACGCAGGTCCACCAACGTGAGGTCCGGCCAATAGCCAGGAGGGTCCATTGGAACGTGTCCAACTGAGAGACATCGAACAAGAATGGGACGAATTCGCCGAAAAGTCCGACGACGCCTGGTTCTGGCACACCACCCATTGGATGGAGTACAGCCAAGAGCATGCCGGGGAGAAATTCGTCGCCAACCGGTCCTTCGCCATTGTTGAAAACAACGAGGTGTTGGCCATCTGTCCCCTCGTCATCGAGAGAGGCGGACCAGATGAGGACATGTTCAAGTATTCGTTGTCCGGTTCGCCCGTCCCTT
>JADFNA010000504.1 GCA_022563625.1 Candidatus Zixiibacteriota bacterium | reverse complement strand
TTCCCGCAGGAGAAACGACGTATCATGACCTTGTCCTGGGAAACATCACGCGCGCCAACACGTAAATTGAAGACTTTGTCGTCGCCAGGGCCGATGGCAGCGCGCTGTATAATTTTGCCGTGGTCGTTGATGATTATGAAATGGGAATTACACATGTCATCCGCGGTAATGACCATATCACCAATACGTTTAAGCAGATTCATATTTATAGGGCGCTTGGCTGGGAACTGCCTGCATTCGGGCATGTGCCACTCCTTCTGCGGCCGGACAAAAAGAAAATCAGCAAGCGCCTGGGTGATAAGGATGTCGCCGAATATGGCGCGGAGGGTATTTTGCCGCAAACGATGTTTAACTTTTTGTGCCTGTTGGGTTGGTCGCCGAAAGATGGCAGAGAGATTATGACCCGCGATGAAATAATCCAGGCATTCTCGGTGGCGGGCATTAACGCCAACAATCCGGTTTTTGACGAACAAAAACTGTTAGCATTCAATAAAGAGCATCTCAAGTCGGCTGACATCCAACAACTGTACGATCTCATAGCGCCTGATCTTGTTTCCGCCGGAGTGATTGATCGGGACTGGCTGAAAGAAACGGCCAATCAAGACTTCGTAAAATCAACTATTGACCTAATGCGCGAGCGGCTGCGTGTCACAAAGGATTTCGCACAACTGGCTGCCTATTTTTTCACCGATAACTTCGAGTATGACGAAAAAGGCGTCGCCAGGCAGTTCATTCCTGACTCGGCCGGCCGTCTCGGTACTCTGGCCGACAGATTTGAAGCGCTTGAATCATTCGACAAAGATTCCCTGGAACAGGCGCTCGACACGCTTGCCACAGAACTTGACATCAAGCGCGCGGCGCTGATTCATCCGGCGCGCCTGGCGGTGTCCGGCATGACCATGGGTCCGGGGTTGTATGATTTGCTCGTCACTATTGGACAGGAGCGAACGGTCGAACGACTGCGCCGCGCTGTGGCTTTTGTTCGAGAATTGAAACATGATCCGGTTACTGAATAGGAGCGTGTAATCGAATCGCAAAGTCTTCTGATGAATGAGCTGTCGTCATATCTGGTGTGCGGAAAGTGCGGTGTTGTGTTTGCCGTGGTTGAACAGCCCGTCTGCTGTCCGATCTGCCGCGCTGAACCTGAAAACTTTCGCAAATACAGCCCGGGCGCCTCGGGCGCTCCTGGCGAGTCACATCGCGTTGAAAAATGAGCAAAAGCGCCAGCGACACTCGCGGTCCTGAAGTTGGTGATGTCACTTCGGAGGACAAATCGCTGCCCGATTCTGGAAACCATTCCGTCACTCCCGGGAATGTGTATGACATCACAATAATTGGCGCCGGGCCGGTGGGACTGTATGGCGCTTTCTATGCCGGGTTGCGCGGCGCCAGAACAAAAGTAATTGAAGCGCTGCCGGAAATTGGCGGGGCGCTCAGAGCGATTTATCCCGAAAAGTTGATTTATGATATCGCCGGCTATCCACAGGTGCGCGGTAAAGAATATTGTGATCTGGCATATCAGCAGGCGGCGTTTTATGACACGAATTTTGTTCTCGGGGCGCGTGTGCGCAATCTGAAAAGGCGCGCCGACGGAATTATTGAACTTGCGACAAAACGCGAGATACATTATTCGCGCTCCGTGATTATTTCCTGTGGTATGGGGGCATTTATGCCGCGCCGTTTGGACTTGCCGAACATCCGCGAGATGGAGGGCAAGGGCATACACTATGCTGTCAAGAATTTTGAACAGTTTCGCGGGAAAGACGTATTGATTGTCGGTGGTGGTGACAGTGCTTTTGATTATGCCCTGGCGCTGGAGCCGCTGGCCGGGAAAATTGATTTGATACATCGCAGCGCCCGCTTTGCGGCGCATGAAGAATCCATTGAAGAAGTAAAGCGCTCACGTGTCAATCTGCATTTTCCTTTCTGGGAAGTGAAAGCCGTTCACGGAACAGACCATCTGGAGGCAGTCACGGCTGTGCAAACTCAAACGGGCAAGGAGAAGTATTTCAAAGTCTCCGAAGCGCTGTTCAATATCGGCTATCTGGCAAACCTGGGTCCGATCAAGAGCTGGGGTCTGGAAATCTGGCGCAATTCGATCAAAGTCGATGA
>JADFNA010000503.1 GCA_022563625.1 Candidatus Zixiibacteriota bacterium | reverse complement strand
CAATTCGCGTGCGGGCGCTTCGCTGAACAGTTGAATGTATTATATTCGCTCTCGGCGGAAGAACTGAACGAGCTACAGATGGAGAAAGCGCAATGACTGAGAATAACTTGAAAGCGTTCCCGGGAAGCTCGGGGAATATGATCACCAAGAATTTCAATGTTGGCCCATCGCATGTCGATCCGGATGTGGCGAATGACATACAGCAAGCGATTGACCAGGGCATACTCAGCATTTCGCATAGATCAGAGCGTTTCTATCAACTCTACGCCAAAGCCCGGACTGAGATTTTCAAGTACTTCTCGCTGCCCGCAGACTGGCAGATATATTTTGTGGGTTCCGGCAGCGACGCAATGGAGTCCGCCTGCCGGGGGTTGATTGAAAAGCGTTCTTTTCATCATGTCAACGGCAACTTCTCAGAACGGGCCTATAAGTTCGCCGGGATGATAAAGAAAGACGCCGTGTTGAACAAACGTGATGAACTCAGCGGTTTCACCGGAGAGCCGGATGCGGCGCCTGAAGGGACCGACTGCGCGTTTTTCTGCAAAACCGAAACCGCCACCGGGGTCGCGACAAGCTGGGATTATATCAAGGCCTTCAGAGACAAGAACCCGGGTGTGACAATTGTCTGTGACGTTGTCTCAGTGGTCCCGACAGAGCCGCTTGATCCAAACATGTGTGATTATTATTTCTTCAGCGTCCAAAAAGGCTGCGGGATGTCCGCCGGGCTGGGCGTGGCGCTCTGCTCACTGCAGGCGCTGGAAAAATGTAAACGACTGAGCGAAGCCGGATATGATGTCGGCGCCAATCGCGCGCTGATTACTATGGATGAATTCGCCAAAAAAGACGCCACGCTGGATACCCCGAACGTGCTGCAAATTTTCCTGCTCGGTAAAGTCTTTGAGCGCTTTAACCAGAAAGGGCTGGTGGCAATCGAATCCGAAACCCGCGCTAAAGCCAAACAGATTTACGACTGGCTGGAAACTTCGGAATATTTCTACGCCGGCGTGAGTGATCCTGCTCTGCGCGCGAATACTGCGGTCTCGGTCAAGTTCAAAGATGGCGTCGAAGAAGAAGCTGTCCTCAAAGCCGTCACAGAGGCAGGCTTTGAAACCGGCCTCGGCTACGGCGCGGCACTGCAGACCGGCTACATCTTCGCGCAACGCCGCGGCAACGATCCATGCGCTGATCTCCTCCCATCCTCAGTGGCACCGCACGCGCATCTCACAAGAACTCTGCCGTGAATGGAACTGGTGTAATGAAGCCGGCCGACTCAAAGACATAGCCGCCCGCAGCTTGTTGCGGAAACTGGATCACCAGGGCTTGATCCAGCTCCCTGCTGCGGTACGTTCCGCCAATAACGCATTTCGCAATCGCCCGCTGACGCAGCTCGCCCTGGATTTGGAACCGGTATCGATTGAAGGCCGGCTATCGGACCTTCAACCCCTGCGGATTAATCGGGCCACCGTAACCCAGATAGTGGTGTTGCTGCAGCAGGGTGCGAAACAGCTGCACCTGCTGTGTCTGGGTGACCCGGTTGGTGAGAATTTAAAGTATCTGGTCTACGACCGCCAGGCACGTTTGTTGGCTTGTCTGCTCTATGGCGCTGCTGCCTGGCGCGTAGCCAGTCGCGACCAATTCATTGGCTGGGATGAGTCTGCCCGCCAGTGCGGCTTGTCCCGCATCGCCAACAACATGCGTTTTCTTATCCTGCCCGACATCCGGGTGCCCCACCTGGCCAGCCATCTTCTGGCGCTCATCAGCCGACGTATCAGCAGTGATTGGCAAGCGCAATACGGACACCCGATTTGGTTGCTGGAGACCTTCGTCGAACAAGCGCGTTTTGCCGGCACTTGTTATAAAGCGGCGAACTGGATGCGGGTCGGGCACACCACCGGGCGCACCCGCAATCACCGCACAGGAGCACCCCTGGCGCCGGTCAAATCGGTTTGGCTCTACCCGTTACATCGATCCTTTCAGAAATGGCTGGTGGGAATGGCCACGATGCCGGATGGGCCAGGATCATGATCCCTGTAACCAACCTGCCCCCTTCCATTCCGTTAGCAGAACAAACCCCCACGGTACGTTTGTTGCTCCGCATCATCGAACAGCAACGG
>JADFNA010000502.1 GCA_022563625.1 Candidatus Zixiibacteriota bacterium | reverse complement strand
CGGTGGCTTTGGCTTCATGCTGGAATCGAGACTTGAATTCAGGATCAGCGCTAAAGTGCGGCGGCAGAAACTTCAACGCGACTTTGCGCTCAAGCTTGGTGTCCTCAGCCAGATACACCTCACCCATCCCGCCGGAACCGAGCTTATCGATGATCTTGTAATGGGCAATTAACTGACCTATCATGGTGGGCCAATATACATCCCAGCGCCAGCAAACGGCAACATTGTTTTATGGCGGTGATAAAGCCTTTGGAATTGAGGAGCTACTCAGAATAGCTGATCTGGCCGCGCAGAATTGTGTGGGTCACCCTCGCTGAGAGGGTACGGCCGGTAAAAGGAGTGTTGCGGGACTTTGATTTGAACCGGGCCGGGTCAACTTTCCACTGCCGGTCAGCATCGATAATGGTCAAATCGGCCGAATGTCCCTTGCTCAATTCACCGTGCGGTTGATTGATAATCCGGGCGGGATTGACTGTCATTTTGTGAATAGCGTCAGTCCAGCTCAGGTAGCCCTTGTCAATTAATTCTGTTTTAACAAGTCCCAGCGCCGTTTCCAAGCCGACCATGCCCGGCGGCGCCAGATCAAATTCGACGTCTTTTTCTTCGGAGCTATGCGGGGCATGGTCCGTGGCGATACAGTCAATCGTCCCATCAACCAAACCCGCGATCACTGCTTCGACATCATCCCGGGTGCGAATCGGCGGATTGACACGCAAATTAGTGTCAAACTTTTTCTCGATTTCATCATCAGTCAGTGTGAAATGATGCGGACACGCTTCGGCCGTGATATTGACGCCGTCGGCCTTTGCGCGGCGAATTGCGTCAACACTGCCTCTGGCTGAGACATGTTGAATGTGGACTTTGCCGCCGGTAAAACTCGCCAGTTTAATGTCGCGCAGAACAGCAATCTCTTCAGCCACCGCAGGCCGGCCGCGCAGGCCAAGTTTTGCCGATGCAAATGATTCATTCATCACCCCATCGCCGACCAAAAATTTGTCCTCGGCATGTTGCATGATCGTAATATCGAACATTCTGGCGTACTCAAGCGCTCGTCGCATCAAATCAGGGTTTTGCACGAAATCTCCATCATCAGAAATCGCTACCACTCCTGCCTTGACCAAATCACCAATTTCAGCCAGCTCTTTTCCTGCACGGCGTTTGGTAACCGCGCCGACGACGTGTACCCGGCAGGCTGCGCCGGCGGCTTCCGAGAGTACAAAGCGCACAGTTTCCTGATCATCAATCGTCGGCGAGGTGTTCGGCATGCAGCAGATAGTGGTAAAACCCCCGGCCGCAGCCGCGAGCGCGCCGGAGATGACCGTTTCCTCGTCTTCGCGCCCCGGTTCACGCAGATGCACATGCAGATCAACCAGGCCCGGTGTGACAAGTTTACCTGTGGCATCGAAAATATTCTCGTCTGAAATACTTTTCAAGCGCGCCTTTATCTTTTTCGCGTCTGTTTCCACTGCCGCAAAACGGCCGTCTTCAATGAACACCGCCGCCCCTTCCAACGGTCCGATATGCGGATCAATAACGCTGCCGCCTGTCACAGCCAGTATAGATGCGATTCCGCTCACGCCGGGCCCTCTTCTTCCATGCTCCTGGCGCCGGCCAAGAGATATAATACCGCCATCCGGACCGCCTGGCCGTTCGTCACCTGATCGAGTATGACTGAGTTTTTGCTGTCGGCAATCTCGCTCGTCAATTCTATCCCCCGATTAATCGGCCCGGGGTGCATGATAGTGTAATTATCATTCAACGCTTTCAACCGTTCATGTGTCAGTCCGAACAAATTTGTGTACTCCCGCTGGCTGGGAAACATGCCCGACTGCTGGCGCTCCAACTGTATGCGCAGAATGTTGACCACATCAACCCCCTCAAGCGCCTCGTCGAGATTTGTATAGGTGTCCACCCCGAAGCGCTCGGCCTGGAACGGCAGTAATGTCGACGGCCCGCAGATCGCAACCGAGGCGCCCATTGTCTTCAGCCCCCAGATATTCGAACGGGCGACGCGCGAATGTTTTATGTCACCCACCAGCAGCACGCGCAGCCCTTCAATTTTACCATACTTCTGCCGGATAGTGAACATGTCCAGCAGTCCCTGGGTGGGATGTTCA
>JADFNA010000501.1 GCA_022563625.1 Candidatus Zixiibacteriota bacterium | reverse complement strand
TCAGCGAATTGGGGGAAAAATGCCCCGGCGGCAAACAGGGGGAACGAGTGGACAATCGCGGACGCTTTAGAATCCCCCAGTTGATGTAACCGCTTTTCGACAAGACCGAAGTGAAGCCAGAGTCCGTTCAGCAGCGCCAAAAGTAACTCCGGCTGCCGCGTCACATAATCTGAAAACAAATCAAGGGCGTGAATTAGCGCATACAGGCGCAGCGCAATCTCTTGTGTAGAATAATAGTTGACGCCCTCGGCAAACTGGTTTTGCGCAAACCAATCCAGCGAGAGTTCTTCGAACTTTTCAGCGAAACGTATCTGACCGGTGATGACATACGCCTGCCCCAGCCAATAGGCCCAGCCGAACCGGCTCGGCTCCCACAGTCTGCGAATGTCACCTACAAGATTGGCGTCCAGGATATTGATCTGGCTGCAAGACCCGGACGGCGCGCTGATTCCCAGAATGTGGTCACGGCGCCAGCGGTCTGCGCCGGAGAACTCCGGCGGTTCATGCGACAGCAAAGGCATTTTGCCATTAACCAGATGTTCAGCCCGGCGCAAGATCAGCGAGCGTTCCAGGTCACGTGAATCATAGATCTCGCGCAGCTCTGAGATTCGCTCCGTTGACAGAAACCCACGGCGTTTTCTCTCGAGCCACCACCCCGGCAGGGTTGCCGCGTTGAGAGACAGCGAATGCAGATGTGCGTCAGAGCGGGCCAGATATGTTCGATAACCAGAGGTGAGTGATTCAACTTTTAGAACTGACGCGCCCGGTTCGTCCGGCCATGGCACGCCCGCTGATGAAGATGTATGCGGAGAGATATTGGGCTTTCTCATCACATTCCCCGCTTGACAGGCTCCAGAGACATATCACCTGCCATCTCTGGCGCAGACCTGTGCTGTGCCAGCGTATCATAAATACGGCGCCAGATAGCGGCCGGATTTGCTGCGCCCAATTCCTGCGCGCGCGCGAAACCGGAGGCTGCGAGTTCCGCCCCGGCGTCGGGGATTTCAACGAGTTCTATGATTCGCTCTGCCAGAGCCACGTGATTGCCGCCATCAACCACATGAGCGTGGATACGGTCACTGACAAACTCTTGGACGCCGCCCGGATTTGAGCTGACGACCGGGATTCCCGCCGCCAGCGCCTCAAATAATTTCAGATGAGAATTGTCGTATCCGGGTGTTTGCAAATACACATCATGCCGCAGGAATTCTTTCTGCCGATCTTCATCGCACTCGCAGTGGATGGTTTCAACGCCTGAGATGTCGAGATTCGACTGGTTCAGTAACCGGCGCTCGGCACTATCAACACAAAATGTCATCTCGGTGCGCGGGTATTTTTCTTTCACATGCGCAAAAACTTGTAAAGCCAGCCGGGGGCCTTCAGGCAGGGCGAACGGATCTGTCACGAGTGTGCGCGGTTGAATCTGCCGGACGCGCTCCGGAGGTTGAGACAAAATTGCAGGGGTGGGCGGAACACTAATAGCGGGCGCCCCAATGTCTTTCAGCAGCCGGCACAGATAATTGTCCGGCGCCACAACCAGTGACGCTGCCCGCAGAAACAGCCCGCTAATCCAGCGGTAAATCAACAGCTCACTGTCAGGCGCCAGCAAATACAGCGCTGTCGGTTTGCCGAAGAATTTCGCCAAAACGAGAGCCGGGGCGATAGCGCGCGAAAATGTTCCCGCATGTGTGTAACTCAAATGAATCACATTAGAGCGGGGAATCTGTCTTATCAAACCGAAGAAATAGCTCAGCCAGCTAGCTGCGCCTCCCGGGAATGGCAGGCGGCAGACTTTCTCGCCCGAGTCCTGGAGTTTCAGCGCGATCGACTGCGAATATTCTGCCTCAATACTTGTCTCCTCACACCCGGGCGCCAGATAGAGAATTCGTAACTTTTCTGAGGCGCGCATTGTGTTGCGTTGTTGCATGTGAATATCTTGTGACGCCTGTTCCCGGGCCGCTTGAGATTCCGACATCTCCTGAAGTTTTCTATTTGAAAAGAACTCAGCGCACATGATTTTCTTTCTGACCCCTCTTTTACAGGACCCGGGATGATCTTAGATTCGGAGCGCCTGTCGGCGGCCCTCTCACACACCGCTGGCGTATAGTATCGGTAATCCGGTG
>JADFNA010000500.1 GCA_022563625.1 Candidatus Zixiibacteriota bacterium | reverse complement strand
CCAGGAATTACCCGATGGGCTAATCACACGGCCCACGCTGTTTTGGGATTACATCTCCGATCGAGCCGGCAAAGCGAAGTGTGAGGTCAGCTATCAGACCGCCGGAATGTCCTGGACGGCGGAATATGTCGCCACGTTAAATGACGCTGAGGACAAATTGGATCTGTCCGGCTGGTCATCAATTGACAACCGCAGCGGCAAAACATACACAGACGCCAGGCTCAAGCTGGTTGCCGGAGACATTCACCGTGCGACACGTCCGCGGCCCCAGCCGATGTACAAGACTGTAGGACTGGAAATGGCGGTAATGGACGCCGGTTTTCAGGAAAAGGCGTTTTTTGAATATCACCTGTACACATTGCCAAGACCGTCAACAATTGCCAACAATGAGATCAAACAACTCTCGCTTTTCCCTCCGGCACAGGCGGGAGTTTCCAAGGAATATTTTTACAGGGCATCATCGGGTAACAAGAAAGTTGATGTGAAACTGCGCTTTGCCAATAGCCAGGCCAACGGGCTGGGCATGCCTCTGCCGGGCGGGCGGGTGCGCATATTCAAAAACGACAGCGACGGTTCGACAATACTTTTGGGCGAAGACCGGATCGACCATACCCCCAGAGACGAAGAATTGCTGCTGACTGTCGGGCAGGCCTTTGACTTGGTGGCCGAGGAAACCACCCTGGACCGGCGCAACTTGTCAAAGATAACCACTGAATACGATTACAAAATTTCACTCAGAAATCGCAAGGATGAGGACGCCACAATTCATGTGATCAAAGGCCTGGGGTTCGACTGGACGATCAGCAAGACCTCGCACCCGTATGAGAAAAAATCGGCGCAAGAAATCCAGTTCGACATCGAAGTTCCCGCCGGAAAGGAAGTCGAATTACTCTATACCGTGCGCTATGACAGACAGTGATTGAAGACAGGCCGGATTGACAGCGGAAGGCGCGTTGTGTAATCTGTCTCGCGTGGCTGTTCGCGGCCGATGCTGCGAATGCTAATCAGAACATAGATTTCTAAGACAATCAAGAATCGAATAAATGATGAGTGGGGAATAATGAGAAAGTTGATACCGCTGATTGTTGCGGCGCTCTGTCTGGCGCTGGCCGCTAATGTAATGGCCAAAAAACCGCGCAAGCTGCCCCGGAAAGCGTATCTCTCCGGGGCGAAGATTGCCGGTGGTTTCACCGGAGAGACGCCGCGCCGTGTCGAGGCGCTGGCGCTTCTGGATTCCTGCTTGATGTATTATGGCCCGATACCTGAGGCCTATTTCTGGAGGCTGTCGATTTACTCGGAACTGGCAGGAGAAATGTCAACCAGCGACACTGCAGCGCTGATGGCGGAGCTTGGACTATTCAAGACCTCATACGATAGTCTGATAATGAGCTGTGACAAAGACAACAAAGAACTCGGGGTCAAAAAGAAGCTGCGCAAGAAATGCTCTGATTTTCAAGCAACCGCCGACTCTCTGCAGCATGAATGGTATGCTGAATACTTTAACCTTGCCCAGGAATCCCGGAATCTGGCTCTGGATACACTGATCAAGCAACTCGAAGAGTTGACTGACGAAGAAGACAAAGTTGACATGCGGACGGAAATTAAAGAGACCATCGAAATGGCCATCGCTAATTACGAATTCGCTTCAATTTTCAAGCCGGATGATATTGCTATTGCGATTAATATGGGCCAGATTTACACCAGTCAGAATGACTATGCAGCGGCGTTGCCCTATCAACTCAAAGCGGCGGCGATTACCAAAGAAGAAGACCCTGAAAATTCCGCTCCATTCCTCAATGACATTGCATACTCGTATTTTGAACTGAAAGAGTTTGAAAAGGCGGCGGCAACGTTTAAGGAAATCACCACCATGGTTGATGATAAACAGAAAATCACACAGTACAAGAATGTTATCGCCTGTTATCAAAGTTTGCAAGAGCCGGATTCTGTTTACGCATACAATTACAAAATTCTTGAAATCGACCCTAACGACGCGCGAACACTATCAATAATCGGCGGAGTGTGGTTTAATCGAATTCAAGAACTGAACATGTCCCGTTCGGACGCGCGCGAGGCCGATGATATGGCGCTCCTGGAAAAACTCGACGCCGCGCATGCCCTGATTAGCGA
>JADFNA010000499.1 GCA_022563625.1 Candidatus Zixiibacteriota bacterium | reverse complement strand
TTGGGATGGGAGAGGTCCGGCCACACCCCATCTATGATGATTTTCCAGAGAAAAGAGTGGGGTTCATCGGCTCTGTCGCATACTGGGTCGATCTTGACCTGATTGCGTTTCTTGCAGAGAAAAGGCCTGACTATCAATTTATATTTGTCGGGCCGGTAGGTGTGAAAGTTTCCAGCGTTAGCGGTTTCAAAAACGTCCACTTTATCGGACGCTATCCGTTCAATCAACTCCCCGGCCTTATAGCGGGTTTTGACGTGTGCATCAATCCGTACATTCTGGACGGGGTTGCCGCTGGCTGCTCCCCGTTGAAATTGTACGAATACCTTGCGTCAGGGAAACCGATTGTGTCAGTCAGAATGCCTGAGGCGGAACAATTTGCGGATCTTGTATTTATCGGTGACGGGAATCAAGGGATGTTAGAGAAGCTTGACGAAGCGATGTCAATGGGCGCTGAGCGGCTATCAACGCTGGCTCAAAAACAAGTAGCGGCCTCAGCGGCGCATGGTTGGGATTCACGTTTCGCAAAAACGAAAGAAGCGCTCGCTGATCTTCTCTACGAAACAATATGAGAGTGCGGCCGCAGTGAGAATCAATGACAACAGCGCCATAGGCATGTTTGACATTTAAGGGTTACAAAAAATGAAGCTGGGAATTAAAGCGACACAAATTGTTGGAGGCGGAGGGTTGGCGCATCTGAGAAAACTACTCGAGCATCGTCCGGAGGTTGTTCCGCCTGATTCAATAATCGTATTTCTCTCGGAAAAACAGCGAGGAATGTTAGATGATCTGTCATTACACTGCCGGCTGAAATATTACCGATTTCCGGCCATCAATGGCCTGTGCAGGATTGTCTGGGAGCTGTGCGCTCTGCCGTTCATTATCCGCCGGGAGAAAATTGATCTCCTGTTTGAACCGGGGAATCTCGGACTCATTTTTTCTACTGTAAAGCGAGTTATGCTCATTCACAATGTAGCGCCATTCGACAGGGCGTATATCAAAATGGAGACAATTCGGCAAAAGATACGTTTAACAATTTTGTCGGCGCTAACAATAATTTCAGCCCGCCGCGCTTCCGGGGTTATTTTTCTGACCGAGTTTTCGCGGAACATGCTGTCTGACAAACTTCGCCTGGCGAAAGATATCCAGCCGGTGATAAATCACGGGGCCGAACATTTTACTTCAATCGATGTATCTCCCGGGCCGGTTCGAGAGCCTTTCATATTTTGCATGCACACCTCATCTCACGCTTGTTCTCCTGTTGCTCAGAGTCTGATTTGGACCGCGGCTTCGGCGGACGCCTCACACCGGTAGTACGCACCATCGTCGATTACGCCAGCGGCGGCGGCATCAGCCATTCCCATGTCCGACATCGTCTTGTAAGCCGATCGCAGGCGCTCGGGGGCGCTGTCACGCTGGGCCGCGATCGAATCGTAAAGCAGGACCTGGTAGCCGGCGCGGGCAAATTCAAGGGCAAGCCCGTGACCCATGAGGCCGGCCCCAAGGACGCCTACGGTTGAGACCTCTGGAATTTTCAAGTTTGCGCTCCTGTCGGTGAGCTCGCTGCTGATCGAGCGCCGCAATCTTATCGATGGCGTCCGACGGCGACAAACATCCGGGGACGCGTGCGCGGCCGGTGGGTTGCTAACATCATCGCGGACTCGAAAGCCAAAGATGAGTTGCAAATGGTGCTGGGACGGGACGATGCCGGCGGACTGGGAAAGCGCCTCGTGTAGGTGTGCTTGCTTCAGGGGGATTTCCTGCTGAGTTCGGGCCGGCGCAGCAATTATTACTTTGACAAGTATTTATTTGAGACTCGGCCGGAGCTTCTACGGGATGTGGCGCGGGAGCTGCTGCGCCTGGCGCCGGAGGGCGCCGAATTGCTGGCCGGTCCGGAGCTCGGGGCGATTCCGCTGGTGACCGGCATGTGTTTGCAGGGCGATATCCCATTCATCATCGTGCGCAAGGAACCGAAGGATTACGGTACCGCCCGCCATTTTGAAGGGCGGATAGTGCCGGGGCAGCGGGTAGTCCTCGTGGAGGACGTGATCACGACCGGAACGCAAGCGCTGAAGGCGGCCAAGCTACTGCGGGATTTTGGGGCGATATTAGACGTCTGCATTTGCGTCCTGGAC
>JADFNA010000498.1 GCA_022563625.1 Candidatus Zixiibacteriota bacterium | reverse complement strand
GGTGTCAAGCGTCGCCTCCAGGCCTGCGCTTCCGGCCGCCGGGGCAGGAGTTTCGACCGTTTGGGAACCGCGGCGTGGTATCGGCGCTACGCTCCTCGTATGATGTCCAGCCCTGACGCCGATCGCGGCGAGGAGCTCAATTATGGACGTTGCCGTTGCGCTGAACGACATCCACAAGACCTTCGGAACCCATCGCGCCGTCGACGGTTTGTCGTTCGAAATCCCGCGCGGCACCGTATTCGGTTTGCTGGGCCGGAACGGCGCCGGCAAAACGACCACGATCCGCATGATCATGGACATCATTCGTCCCGACTCCGGGTCGATCGAAATTCTCGGACGCCCGGGTGATCCGCGTGTCGATTTGCTGGCAATCATGCGTACGTTTGACCTGACTGAAGATTTTCCGCGCGAGGCTGAGCGCCAGGCGCGCGCCACCCGGAAACTGTTTACCGAAGAAGAAATCGCGCGTCGTGAGGACATGCGCGGGCAATGTGTGTACACCATCGACCCCGCCGATGCGCAGGACCATGATGATGCAGTGGCGGTGGAGAAAACCGCTTCAGGTTATCGGTTGAGTGTGCATATCGCCGATGTGTCATTTTTCGTGCGCGATGAAACACTTTTGGATCGCGAGGCATTTGCGCGCGGAACTTCGGTTTATCTGCCGGGAAAAGTGATACCGATGCTGCCGGAAGCGATTTCGAATGATCTCTGTTCGTTGCGTGAGGGCGAAGACCGTCTGGCGCATTCGGTGATTATTGACTATGACGAGTCCGGTAAGGCGCTCGACTGGCGTGTCTGTGAAACCGTTATTCGCTCACGCGCGAAACTGTCGTATGAAGAAGCCCAGTCGGCGATTGAAGGCGATCCGTCAACAGAGTCGGCAAAGAAAATGTTCGCCGAGGTAAGGCTTGCCTATGAACTGGCCAAGAAGATTTCTGTGCGTCGTTTTTCCGCCGGGTCGCTGGATTTTGATCTGCCCGAGCCGCGTATAGATTTGGATGAATCCGGTGAAGTTGTGGCGCTCAGTTCGCGGGTGAGACTCGAATCCCATCGGCTGGTCGAGGAATTCATGCTGGAAGCAAACAAGGCTGTGGCGCTGACGCTGTCCCGGCCCGGACTGCCTGCGCTGTATCGTGTGCATGACAAACCTGATTTGGAAAAACTCGAATCATTTGCCCTGCTGGCGGCCGGGTTCGGGCACACATTCGCGGTCTCGGATACAATCAGCCCGCGCATGGTCCAGCGCTTTCTGGAACAACTCAAAGGGACCCCGGAAGAAGATTATTTGAGTGAACTCGCCTTGCGTTCAATGAAGAAGGCGGTTTATCAGCCGGAAAATATCGGGCATTTCGGGCTGGCGTTCAAACATTATACGCATTTCACCTCACCCATACGGCGCTATCCGGACCTGCTGATTCATCGGCTGTTGCGCAGTATTAAGAACGGACGCTATCCGCACGCGTTGTCCAAGAAACTGAACGGAACACTTCCACAAATTGGAATACATTGCTCAGAAACCGAGCGCAACGCTGAGAAGGCTGAGCGCGAGGCTGTCAAGATGCTGCAGGCGTCATTTCTGGCGCGTCACATTGGCGCGGAATATGACGGTATTATCAGCGGGGTGATTGCGCGTGGATTTTTTGTGCGTCTGGACAGGATCAACTCCGAGGGATTGGTGCGGATCAGTTCGATTGATGATGATTTCTATCACGTAATTCAGGAACGGCACTGCCTGAAGGGAAGGCGCTCCGGCCGTGAGTTCCGTCTGGGAGATCGGGTGCGGGTGATGGTGGAGCAGGTTGATGTTCAGCGCCGGGAGGTTGACTTGCTCTTGATTGACACACTAGAGGACGATTCGAAACGGCGACAAAAACCTGCGAAGCGCCAGACGAAAGCGAAAGGCGCGCATAAAAAGGGTCCCTCGCGCAAGAAATACCAAAAGGCGCGGCGCAAGGGCGGGAGGCGGCGATGAGCGGTAAAATTGTTGCTCTTCTAGGCGATGATAACAATGAGATTGCAAACAAGCTGAAAGATTTGCTTCCCGGGGAATTGTCAGTCGTGGCATTGGAGCCAGTCGCTAACGATGCGAACCTGCTTTCAGAGACAATTTCCGACGCCGAAACTATACTGCT
>JADFNA010000497.1 GCA_022563625.1 Candidatus Zixiibacteriota bacterium | reverse complement strand
CAGCGGCGACGCCGGTTGCCCGATCGGATTGCCAGTTACAATTATCACTGACGATACGCTGACCGGCGGGACCGTCAGTTTAAGATGGGGCACACCGGACATCTTTCTGGATTCGATCAGCTATAATGGCAGTGTATTTGATACTATTCCGACATTCGCCTCAGCAGACTCAATCGACAATTCGCTAAACCATGAAGTATTGGTCGGGTTCTTCTTCCCGACGGCTCAGGACAGCCTGTATCCAACAGCTGCGCTCTGGTTCACGCTCTGGTTTACGGCGAATCCTGCGGCGGCGGCGCAGACGATAGTTTTTGATACATCGAATATATCTCCCGGCGTGGGTCCCGACCTGATTTTCTCCTCAACGGTGAACCGGGGGCATGACCCTCAGTTTAGCTTAGGTGGAATCACTCTGACCACACCGTTCGCGGACGCCGACGGAGACGGGATTGGAGATGCGTGTGATATATGCCCGAATGATCCTGACAATGACATAGACGGCGATGGAATCTGTGCTGATGTAGACAATTGTGCCACGACCGCCAATCCGGGGCAGGAAGACGCTGATCTGGATAATGTTGGTGATGTTTGCGATAACTGTCCTGATGCCGCAAACACAAATCAGAGTGACATCGACAGTGATTTGTTCGGTGATGTATGTGATAATTGCCCGGCGACTCCGAACTTTACCCAGGCCGACGCTGACAGCGACGGCGCCGGGGACCATTGCGATGTTTGCCCGGAAGACTCTGATGATGACGCTGACGGAGATGGGCTATGCGCCGACGTTGACAATTGTCCGGGTATTTCAAATGCCGGGCAGGCCGACTCGGATGGTGATGGAATCGGCGATGGCTGTGATAATTGTCCGAATGATCCAATAAATGACGTGGATGGTGACGGCATCTGCGCTGATGTTGACAACTGCCCTTTCGTCTCTAACGGCGCGCAAATGGATTCGGATGGTGACGGTTTCGGCGACGACTGCGACAACTGTCCAAATGATCCCCTGAATGATTTCGACAGCGACGGTATCTGTGGTGATGTCGACAACTGTCCGACTATCTCCAACGCCAGTCAGACTGATACCGATGGAGATACTTTCGGGGATGCGTGTGACGGCTGCCCGACTGATCCATTCAATGACCCGCAAAACGATTCAGACGGCGATGGATTTGGCGATCAATGTGACAACTGTCCGGCGGTTTCCAACGCTTCCCAGATAGACAGCGACGGTGACGGCCTTGGTGACGGCTGCGACACGTGTCTCGACGATCCGGACAATGACAGTGACGGTGACGGAAAGTGTGGTGATATAGACAACTGCCCGGAAGTATCAAACACAGGTCAGCTTGACACTGACGGGGATGGCATCGGCGATGCGTGTGACAGTTGCCCGAACGATCCTGACAATGATATTGACGGGGATGGGCTGTGTGGCGATGTGGATCCCTGTCCGGTTGATCCTCTGAATGATGAAGACGGCGACGGGTTGTGTGCGGAAGTGGACAATTGCCCGAAGATTCATAACATTCCGCAAAATGATTTGGACGGCGACGGCGTGGGAACGCCATGCGATAATTGCCCGAACATTTTCAATCCGGATCAAGACGATTCAGATTTCCCCCCGGATGGTCTGGGTAATGCGTGTTTCCTTCCACAGAACCTGTGGCCAATTCAGTTCAACGCGAACGCAGCGTTCGCATCGCCTCCATCATTAGATGGAAGTGGAGGCAGCGGCGTGATAGACTCCCGGGTGAACATGCTGATCGTTGATGCAGCTGGTGATACTATAGGCGCTGATGCTGACGGAAATATAACGAATACCATTTCGGCGACCGGGGCCAGATACTTGGAGATAAACGGCGCAGACCTGATTGTGATTGATACACCCAGAAGCGGCGATTATGACATCATTGTTGTCGCGTCAACACCCCCGAATCCCTCTGGCGCGGGTTCGCGAGGACCGCAAATCGGCGAGAAGTATTCCCTAGGTGTTCGAACAGACGGAACCGTGGAACATAGTATCATCAGGACGACCTCAGTCCCGGATCCGGGAACAACGAATAACCTCATGTTCACCGCCGCCTCATATGCCTTTGGCGACGCAAACGGAGACACAAAGGTTAACATTAGT
>JADFNA010000496.1 GCA_022563625.1 Candidatus Zixiibacteriota bacterium | reverse complement strand
CGGCGCTGTGGGAAATCTCATCGACCGCATCAGGCTCGGCAAAGTCGTTGACTGGATTGATGTTGACTTCTTCGATATCAACCTCTTTGGATATCAACTCGAGCGCTGGTGGACATTCAACATAGCCGATGCATCGATTACGCTGGCTTTAGTGTATATGGTCTGGGCGGTTTTCAGCGCCCCCGACACCCGAGGCGACGCAGGCGACACGGGCGACATAGCCGACATAGCCGACCCGGTTGGGACTGACGATTCAAATCAACCCCGGGCTGGTTCTGAAATAATTAAATCCGTGTCGATTTCAGGAGCCACTCATGTTCCGGGAGATGATCCAGCAAAGAGCGATAAGCCTTGACAGAACGTCAAAATGGAGTAATTTACTCTAAGATGGTTTGACTGCGGCAAGTCGCTGAAACCAGACTACTTGACGGAACCAAACCGTTTGGCGATGTTTAGTATACACTAACAAAAAAACATCCGCCCTCCGATAAGCTGTGTGGCGAGGAAAAAATGATAGACGAACAACAAATAGTACAGGCGCTCAAGCCAATTAAAGACCCCGATCTGAAATTCTCAATCGTTAAGCTGGGTATGATCGGTAACATTGGGATTGACGGCGACAAAGTCACCTTATCACTCAAATTACCGCTGCCTGGCTCTCCCGGTGAAAAAACGCTTCTTGATGAGATCAAATCAGCAGTTTCGGGACTCAATGGCGTCACTGATACTCAGGTAACAGTTTCGCTGATGACTGACGCCGAACGCCTCGATCTGGCCAACAGAATTCACGGACGTGAAGAAAAAGGCGGCGCATCTGGCGGGCCGACACAGATTTCAGAAAAGGCGGTGGCAAACGCCGCCCCCCTGGCGCTGGATAGTGACGGGAAGATCGCTGAAACTGATCCGAAACGCCGCCAGGTGGCCGAAGCTCTGGAGACGGTGGAAGACCCCGAAATCCATCTGCCCCTCACGGCGCTGGGCATGGTCAAACATATTGGCATCGGCGATGATGACGTCGCAATAGAAGTTACCCTGACTGTTCCCGGCTGTCCGCTCAAGGACAAAATCTCCAGTGATGTGACAGCCGCGCTCAAGAAACATGACTGGGTGCGGAATGTCGGCATACAGTTCGGAGTTATGACCGAAGAGCAACGGCAGCGGGTGGCGGAAATTGTTCGCAGCAGCGGACAGGAACAACCCGACGCCTGGAAAAAAATGTCTCCGGAGGAACTGGCCAAACGGGTTATCGTCGTTTGCTCGGGCAAAGGCGGAGTGGGGAAATCAACTACGACCACCAATCTGGCCTTTGCCCTGGCGAACACAGGCTACCGGGTAGGTATTCTTGATGCCGATGTGTATGGTTTTTCGATCCCACGCATGACAGGAATTCACGGCCAGCCGCGCGTACAAGGCGACAAACTCGAGCCCCTGGCAAAAGGCAACCTGCAAATCATGTCCATGGGGTATTTCGTCGATGAAAACGCACCGGTAATCTGGCGCGGACCGTTGCTGCATAAGGCCATGAAACAGTTCTTGCAAGATGTCAGTTGGGAAAACCTCGATTACCTCTTTCTTGACTTACCACCGGGCACAGGCGATGTGACATTGACCATCGCGCAGGCGCTTCCCAACGCCGAAATGCTGATTGTCACCACCCCGCAGCCGGTTGCCACGCATGTGGCCGGCCGCGTCGCAGCGCTGGCCGAACGGACCAAAATAGCCCTGCTGGGTGTGGTCGAGAATATGTCCTATTACGAAAAAAACGGCGTTCGAGAGTACATTTTTGGCAAAGGCGGTGGAAAAGAACTGGCCGAAAAGCTTGGCGTCCCATTTCTGGGAGAAATTCCGCTGGATCAGACAATCAGAGAGCGTTCTGACACGGGAAAACCTGTCACATTAGATCGAAAACTTGCAATTTCCACACCTTACTTCGAAATCAGCGAACGCATTGCAAATGTGCATGCGCCTCTTATCTCTGTTTAAGTCTAGAGGTTATGAATTGGCGATATATAATCAGATGTTCATAAGTCTCGAATCCGTTTCAAGCCACAAAATGTCGCCTGCGTAATCACTTGTCACAAAAGCGGTTTTAAATTTCACAATTAAATCTCCTGTTACATACGCTATTTTCTCTACTG
>JADFNA010000495.1 GCA_022563625.1 Candidatus Zixiibacteriota bacterium | reverse complement strand
TCGCAAGCACTCAAATTCTGTGCACTCATGATACCGTCTCCTCGATACGCCGAATGTGTATCATTTCAGCTTGTTCGTTTCTTAGGCCAATAGTCGCGCCGCGAATGTCGTAGGCGATCGGGTCGCCGCCGGCGCTACGCATTTTTGCAGTGATAATAGTTCCGGGAAGGACGCCCAAATCCATCAGCCGCCGGCGCTGCTGTCCACGACAGGCTCTTGAAATACGGGTCACTTTCCCTGCTTCGCCAATATTTAACGAAGTCAGTGAGTCGTGTGGAGCATCCGCCATATCTTCTTTAGACAGGGGCAAGATAGTTACGTTGGCGGCTACTACAGGCGCCAGCACGATCTCTTCCCCGTCAGCAATGAAGTGGATTCTTTTCGATGTTTTTTCTAAAACTCGAATTTGCATTCCCGGGTTCAGACCTTCCGCAGCCAGTTGTGCGAAAATTGTACCTGGTTCATCTTCCAAATGGATGATGCTGCCAAACTCACCTTCCGCTAAGTCCGTCAAAGGTTTACCCTTTTTGGGCGGCAATTTTCCGGATGTGGTCGGTATGGGATCGCCGTGGGGATCATAAACCGGGTCGCCCATTTCAGCAGCGAGCTTATCCGCATCAGTACCGGTTAGAATGTGTTCCTGCTTTTCAGCTTCCCGATGCCATTCAGTCGCCGACAGCCCGGTTTCGTCTGCCAGATAACGCTCCCACAGGCGGTGTGCGCGGATAATCTGAAGTGCGTATTGCTTTCCCTCTTTGGTGAGAAGAATGCGGCTGTCCCGCAGAAATATGAGGCCGGTGCGGGTCATGTGCGCCGCCAGCTCTGCTGTTTTTGCAGGCGAAATCTGCAGCGCCTTTGCGAGGCTTGAGTTTGTTACCGGCCTATCATTTGATTCACATTCATGGGCATACTTAAGAGCGTCTTCAAGCTGCGTTCGTTTGGTCATCCGCATCCGTGTGCGCATAGCCTGAATAAAGCCAACGCGGGGCCAAAGGAGGGCCGCCGCTAAAACGGTTATGGTTGCGAATACTGCTAAGTTGAAAAACGGTGATTCCATTTGCTATTGTCTTTGCTCTGCTTTCGCAGCGGCTGTCACACGAATCATTCCGGCCGCCTGGCTGCCGAGTACAATTTCTTTGTCACATACCCGGAGCGCCAGCAGTCCGCCCAGCGGCTCCACCGTTATAACTTTCATGACGGTCCCGGGGTACAGGTTCATGCTGCCCAGGTATCGGAGAAACTCCGGGACACGGTCGTCCACCCGCAATAGCGTAACTGTCTCGCCTGGCTCAACTGACGAAAGCGCCCGGTATTCGACGTGGTCAATGGTACCGTCACGCGCCGGAATTGGCGCCCCATGCGGGTCCTGCGTTGGATCACCCAGCGACTTCGAAATCCGCTCTTCAAGTTCCTCCGACAGGACATGCTCGAGTTTTTCCGCTTCGTCATGGACGCGGTCCCATGGAATACCGAGAGCTTCGGAGAGATATAGTTCCAGCAGGCGGTGATGCCGGACTATTTCCAGCGCCGATTTTTCTCCCAACTTCGTAAGCTGGACCCCATGGTATGGCACATATTTCACGAGCTTGAGCCGAGATAGCTTTTTGCTCATAGCCGTGACAGAAGCTGATGAGATACCCAGGCGTCTGGCGCATTCAGATGTTGTCGCCCACTCATTGGTTTCGAGCGCCTCGTGTATCGCCCGTAAATGGTTTTCCATCGCCTGATTTAATGTAATCCGCTCCATGCTCTTGTATTTTTGCCTTTTATTTTTCTTTCATCGGTCTCGTCTAATTAAATAATTAGACATATCTAAATATATTATTTGATAGCTGTAAAAGCTAGCGGAATTCGTGTAATTTTTATCAAAATTATCGACTCCAAGCGCCCCGCTGTCCTCGTTTCAGAAGCTGCCCATTTGCGCGACCTCTTATAAGTTGTTATCTTTGTTTGACTTCCAGCCGTTCGGCTGCCAGACCTTGTCTGGCTGATGGGCGGGTGGGGGTTGTCGGAAAAGTAGTGCTCTGAGAGCGGCTCTCCTGACCTGTTCAGGCTGATGAGTGTTAGTCTGTTGTGACCTGACACGTTTCTCCTCGGGAGCGTCAGGTCACACGGCGGCAAAAAACGCCGACGCAAGAC
>JADFNA010000494.1 GCA_022563625.1 Candidatus Zixiibacteriota bacterium | reverse complement strand
CAGACCTCCCGGCCTGCTATTTCCCAGGCGGAGCTACCTACATCCCCACATAATTCGGGCCGCCGCCTTCGGGGACTACCCAATCAATAATTCCGTACGGATCAGCAATGTCACATGTCTTGCAGTGGACGCAATTCGACGGCGTCAGCTTTAGAATCTTGCGGCCAGGCGTGGTTGGATCATCAACCATGTTATACACATTCGCCGGACAAAAATGCTGGCAGGGGTTACCGTATTCTTCAACACAGCGCGTGGAGCATATGTCATAATCAGCCACGAGAAGATGCGGCGGCTGATGCTCCTCGTGCATGGTCCCGGAGTTGTACACGTCAGTCAGTTTATCGTAGGTGTATGAATTGTCAAACGCGATTGTCTTTTTCTCGGAATCCGAGCGATATTTCTGAAAGTCCGCCAGCTTCATAACTCTTTCACCGTCTTCCTTCGGAACACGCCGCTCAAACAGCCCGCGCCCGCCGCTCAGGTACTGAATGCCCGAGTGAAACACACCGGCCCACAGACCTCCCTCAAAACCCGCGTGGAAATTGCGCACTTTGTACATTTCTTTTTTCGCCCAACTGCGACCAAAACGAATCTCATAATCAGAGAGCGCCGAATCAGAAAAATCATCTTTCTTTAAGCATTCAAAAACTGTTTCGGCTGACAGCTCTCCGCTCTTGATTCCCAGATGCACACCCTTGAGACGCTGGGCGTTCAACAGCCCCGCCGACTCACCGATCACTAACATCCCGTCATGATAAAACTTCGGCATAGCATAGTAACCGCCCTCGGCGATGACCTTCGCGCCATAACGAATCATCTTGCCGCCGCCGAGAATGGCCTTGACATACGGATGCTCTTTGTAGCGCTGAAACTTCATGTGCGGATCATTCCCCGGATCAGGCGAACCCAGCGCCGTGCACAGTCCGATAGAAACAGATGTATCTGACATGCCATAGATAAACCCGCCGCCGAACTCATCATTCGGCTGGGGAAAACCAAAAGTGTGAATGATCTGCCCGGCTTTGATCTGCCCTTCGGGGACTTCCCAGACTTCTTTGATACCTGTCAGATAAGAATGGGGAACTTTACCGTCTGCAATGCCAAGCTCACGATACGCCTGTTTTGTCAGTGAGCCGCGCGTCCCCTCGGCCAGGATCGTTATTTTTGCTTTGAGTAGTGATCCCGGTTCAAATGAATCTTTCTGTGAGCCGTCCGGGTTGCGGCCCATATCAACTGTCTGGACCCCGGCGACCCGGCCGTTTTCTATCAGCAATTCCCGCCCGCCGGTCCCGGTGAAAATATCCACCCCCAGCGCTTCAACTTTCTCCGCCAGCCAGGCCGTGAATTTGTTTAGTGAAATAATGTAGTTGCCGTCATTCCTCAGAAACGGCGGATTGAGCGGAAAAGTAAAGCTGCCCTTCTCACGCAAATACACAAACGAATCAGAGACCGCTTTGGCATCAACCGGCATACCCTGTTCAATAAAGTCCGGCATTAACTCGGCCAGTGCGCGCGGATCAAGTATGGCGCCAGAGAGCGAATGCTGACCGACTTCATCGGCTTTTTCAATAATGACAATCTCGGGCAAGTCTAAACCAGCCGCCTGGTACAGCTTCCCCAGCTTATACCCGCAGGCCAGTCCGGCCGGACCGGCGCCGACTATCAGCACATCAACGTCAATTTCTTCACGCTGTATCGCGTCAGTGGCCATGGCCGTTCCTCAAAAACACCTGTCTGGCGAAAAATTCATGGGAGATAATATGGTCACGGGCGCCGGATTGTAAAGCGCCAGCGCTTTCGGAGTTTCAGAGCTTGAGAGACACCGCTACTCCGTCGCGCAAGGGGACTATCGTTGTCCACAGTTTTGTACTGCGATATACAATTTTCGTGTATTTACGAACGCCGAGTGTCGCTTTATCACGGCCGCCCCCGAAAACTTTGCCGGACTTGAGAAGGTTATCACTGATCAGCAAGCCTCCTTTGCGCAGTCTTTTGGGCGCGACCCTGGCTACCCCGGGATAGCTTTCTTTGTCAATGTCATTGAGAATAATATCGAAACTGCCCGATGTCCGGGCAAAGCTCTTTAGCGCATCGCCCGAATGATAATAAAACCGCGATTTTAGTTTACCGCTTTTGAAAAA
>JADFNA010000493.1 GCA_022563625.1 Candidatus Zixiibacteriota bacterium | reverse complement strand
TTCCAGATTGGCCAGGTCGACAACGAATAGTTTGGCTATAACCAACAGCAAGGTCGCCATGCCGACTTTGCGCAGCATGTTGTTTTTTGCGCGGAATCCGGCGACCAGCAGCGCGATTGAATATGTCCCCCAGATTGCGCTGACATATCCCTGGCCGTTTTCAAGTTCGACAAATTCACGGAAGACCAGTCCCAGACCGGCCAGATGAGCGGCCAGGGCATACACCAGCGCCACTGTTTTCTCGGGCGAACGCATTGCAATCACCACTATCGCGGCGATGAACAAAGCATCTGCCAATGCAGTGACATTAAACAATGAGAGTCCGTCAGCGCCGAATGGCTCCAAGCGTGTAATAAAATACACACCCAGTGCAGCGAAAAAGACGTGGGCCGCAGCCCGGATTTGTCGATGCTTATGAATTTCGGAAGTAAAATAGAGCGCTGATCCTAACAGCAAGAGCGCAATAAATTCCAGATTGCCTTCCAGTCCGCGCGCCAGCCAGAACGCCAGCGCCGCGACCGAATCTATTAGATACACTGCGCATTCGAATCTGTGTCGATAGACATACGCTATCAAAACACCCATCGCAATCACCCACAGGTCCGAAAGCGAATCTGCGCTGGTCAGTCCGATATTTGTGTGATCGAAGAAAATACGGGCCGCAAGCCAGAGTAGAACAATTCCGGCGAGAATATTTCCGGCGATTCTGACACCACGGTCATTCAGTTTTTGCGAAATGAAACTGAGCAGCGCCGCTTCAGTCGCCAGAGTTATCAAAAGCGCATCACCTTCGAGAATCAGCGCCAGCGCCAGCGTAAAGAAAAAGCCTGCGATCATTGAATGTGTGTACGCCAGTTTGGCGGTTCGCGGCCAACGATACAGGCGCCATCCTGCTAATCCATACATCGCACAAATACTGAAAGCGACTATCCCCCAGTTTTCCTCTGTCACAGAGCCTGTGATTTCCCAGAGTGTGATCGACAAACCCAGTCCCATGATGGGCGCTGATATGGCCGACATATGAGCCAGAGGATATTTTGTTGTCAGACTGTCAGTTCCCGACTTAAGCGCATTAACGATTTCGCGGCTGACCGGTGTCAGCCAGAAGGCGAGAAATGCAAACATGAGTCCGGCCTGGACCGCCCACTGATTTGACACAGATGCATTGTCACCCAGAGAAACCGCGTTTATGGCAACTAACATGACCATCCAGCCGCCGATGACACTGACGGCCATCAGCGGCCGCCAGCCTTTGAAGAAATAGATACCGAGCGTTCCGAACAGCAGGCTGCAGGTGTAGGTCACCAGTCCGGGTATACTCCCCTCGCCGGTGTAAAGAAAGAACGGTGTTCCCAATCCGCCAATCGTCCCGATCAGCGAAAGAATCATGTCGTTTTTGTTCAGCGCCAGGGCCAGCGCGAGAATCGTCACCGCGCACATGGCGGCGAACGCTGTCGGATGGGAAATGAGCTGGTACATCTGGAATGCCGCGAAGATGGTGATATAAAATGTCGCCATCGCCCCGCCCAGCAGTACCAGGCTGTAGTGTTGTTTTTTTGAATACAGCTTCAGCCCGAACCCGAGCAGGATTCCACCGAGCGCTGAGCCGCAGACGACACGAATCAGCGGTGTGATCCATCCCTGGTCGATAGAATACTTGAACAGAAACACAACGCCAAACAGCAGCAGTCCGATACCGAGCTTGTTGATGAGAAACTCGCTGCTCAGAAACTTCTGGAATACTTCTGAAGCCGGTTTCTGCTGGCGCCCGTATGCTTGTTGTGCGGGATACGGCTGTGGCGGCTGACTCGGCGTAACTGGAGAGACAACCGGCGTAGTTGGCGCTTGCGCTGTCGGTTGGGGGGCAGATTGCGCTAATGGCTCAGGCGCTGCATTGACTTGCTGCGCCAAATCAGGCGGAGTTGCGGCCTTCCGGTCCAGCAGGTAATCCAGCCCGCGCCGGATCTCCGCGACTGATCCTTCCAGTTCGCGCAACCGCTGTTCCAGGGCTTTCCAGATTTGCTCGTTCATTTCGCGCGGCTTTCGAGTAACCTGTGAATAATCACGCTCTAGCGAGGAACGATCGGACAGCTATCTGGCGCTATCGTCACGTCCAATACCGGAAACCTAGGCCGGCTAATGAT
>JADFNA010000492.1 GCA_022563625.1 Candidatus Zixiibacteriota bacterium | reverse complement strand
TCCACATGAAATTGTACTGTGATGTATCTATTAATCCGCGCTCTTTGGCGAGTTTCAAACGCAGCTGACCCAGGGCGCTTTCGGTCTTCAGGGATTGATCGGAAATGATTAACAACAGATCACCGGGATTGCACTCGGAGGCCTGCAGGATTTTGTCTTTCAGCTCTTCGCTGAAATGCTTCAGGATCGGAGATTTATCACCTTCGTCCGTCCTGAGCACATAGGCCAATCCACGGGCGCCTTTCTCCCGGGCGAAATCAGCCAGATCATCAAGCGCCTTGCGGGAATAGACACCGCCGTTAACCAGGTTTATCGCCTTGACGACCCCGCCCGCGGCAATGTTCTTTGAAAACACATCAAATTCGCAGTCGCGGACCAGATCGGTCAGGTCAATCAACTCCATCCCGAAACGCCGGTCCGGTTTGTCGCTGCCCCAGCGATTCATGGCCTCATGGTAAGTGAAACGCGGGAACGGCGTTTCTATCTCGCGCCCCTGAACTTTCTTGAAGACATGGGCCATCATGTTTTCGATGCTCGAAAATACATCATCGGGCGTCACAAAAGACATCTCCATGTCAATCTGCGTGTGCTCGGGCTGGCGGTCAGAGCGCAGGTCTTCGTCGCGCAGACAACGCGCCAGTTGGAAATAGCGGTCAAAGCCGGAGACCATCAGAATCTGTTTGAGCAGTTGCGGCGATTGCGGGAGCGCATAGAATTTGCCCGGCTGCACCCGCGAGGGCACGATATAGTCCCGGGCGCCCTCAGGCGTCGAGCGCATCAGAAGCGGGGTTTCGATCTCAAGGAAATCCATGGCGGTGAACGACTCGCGCACGGCAATCGTCACATCATGCCGCAGGTGAAAAATCTCCTGCATCGGCTTGCGCCTGAGGTCCAAATAACGGTATTCGAGGCGCAAGTTTTCGTTTGCCGGGGCTGTGTCGCTAATCTCAAAAGGCGGGGTCTTTGAAGGATTAAGAATCTCGAACTCTTCTACTGCAACTTCTATCTCTCCACTGGACAAACGCGGGTTTGCGGTCCCCTCGGGTCTTTTGCAAACATTCCCGGTCACGGCGACGACAAATTCACGCCGCGCCGAGGCCGCACGCTCGAATACTTCGGCAGCAACTTCCTGAGGATTGAGCGCAACCTGGGTTATTCCATAACGGTCGCGCACATCCAAAAAGAGCAACCCGCCCAGGTTGCGGTACTCTTGCACCCAGCCGTTTAGCGTTACACGCTGGCCGATATGTTCTGTGGTCAATTCGCCAAGATTATGCGTTCGCTTCAATTCGGCAAAGGGTCTGCCCGTTGTTGTGGGCTTCGGCGGAGAAACGGCCGGTTTCTGATCAGTTGTCTTTGCTGGCATGTTTTTGAAGGCGCTTTCAGTTTACGATTATTCGGCCTCAAGAACGGCAGAGACGGGAACGTTGGGGCGCCTCTGCTCAACCCGAATCGATCCGAATCCGACTTTCGTCCGTCTGGGTGTATTATCGGCGCCGGGGTGTGAAATGTTATCTGATGCGGAGCCGCTCCTACAGCCTAAGGTGTTATGTCACAATCCACTAGACAGATGGCTCGACCGTCATCGGCGCGCCCGAGACAAATAGTAGCCAGCGGCCCGGCGGAAGTCAACAGAGACAGGCGCCTCAGGTTTCCGAGGATGATAACTCGTCTGCCCCTATTTTCTCTCTCTCTTGACATTTCGATACTCTACCAATCAGGGCAGCGTCCGGCCAACTCATTTTATTGACAGGCAATAGACCGGCAGGCTATTATATCTGTCGTTCGGATGAGAGACGGCGAAGGTGTGGTGGTCGTTTTGCCGCGCTCTCCGATTATGTCGATAGTATCGATAGTGTTTTGAAATCTGTTTCTTGAAATTAGCTGGAATGCCTGAATAGAGCCGATTAATGGGATTGAATATCGCCAGATTCATGTCCGAGGAGTTGATCAAGCTCGAAATGGAGACAGTCGCTCCAGAGTTTGTGGAAGGCTCAAGTGTGGAAAAATGGCGCCAGCGTCTCAAAGAGATGATACTTGACGAACTCGTGTCGGTTATGGAAAAGTCCGGAAGAATCGGCAATCGTTCGAAGTTTCAAAATGATTTTGTCAATCGCGAACGCAAAGCGACAACCGCTATCGGCT
>JADFNA010000053.1 GCA_022563625.1 Candidatus Zixiibacteriota bacterium | reverse complement strand
TGAACTTGCAGAAAAACCGCGCGGATTAGTCCTTGTCACCGGGCCAACAGGGTCAGGAAAATCGACGACGCTGGCGGCTTTGATTGATCATGTGAATCGCACAGAATCGGGCCATATTTTGACTATGGAAGACCCGATCGAGTTTATCCACACAGACAAAAAGTGCTATATCAATCAACGTGAGATTGGTTCCGACACAATGACTTTTAACGCGGGCTTGAAACGCGCGCTCCGGCAAGACCCGGATGTGATTCTTATCGGCGAGTTGCGCGATCTGGAGACGATATCGCTGGCTGTCTCGGCTGCGGAAACCGGACATCTGGTGTTCGCAACACTGCACACGACATCCGCGATACAAACGGTTGACAGGCTGATTGATGTGTTTTCGCCCGACCAGCAGGAGCAGATACGGATGCAGCTCTCGATAACACTGCAGGGCGTGATATCGCAATGTTTGCTGTCTAAAATCGGAGGCGGAAGAGTGGCTGCGCATGAAATCATGATTGCGACCGGCGCTGTTCGGGCCTCAATCCGTGAGGGTAAAACAGCTCAGATGCAGAACATACTCACCACCGGCAGCCGTTACGGGATGGTTACGCTCGAAGATTCTCTGGCGAAACTGGCCAAATCCGGGACGATAACCCCGGAAACCGCTGTTGCAAAGGCAAACAATCCGGAAATGGTGCGCCGAGCGCTGAATTTGCCGGAAACGGACAGGCGAGGGGCAGGGGCGGAACAAACTTCAGTCATGGCAGGACAGGTGATTGGGCGCTAGGCGCAGGCCCCTGATTGCATCACAGGGATTGTTGTAGGAAATTAATTTGCGCGACCGCGTGATGTTTTTTACAGCGCAGAGGATGATCTAAAAATTAACGCGGACCGCATAGACCATCCCTTGTATCGTCCCGATATAGAGCACATCCTCTGTGACACCAACACTCCTGACTTCGCCTTCAACGGCGAAATCCCATTCGATTTCGCCGCTCTCGGCATCAATCAATGAAACCACGCCGTCTCCGTCACCGGCGATGACATAGTTTTTGTAGAGATATGGTTTTTTGATCGACCAGGGTGTGTCCGCGGATGACGAGAGCCTCCATGTAACAGAATCAAGCACAACGTCTACAGATAGTATGGCGCTCGCGCCCGGACTGAACTGATCATCAGCAGTGAGGACCAGCAAAGAGTTCCCGCGAGCGGTCATTTTGAAGACCGGTATTCCATCTAGCGGCAGTTGACTGATGGTTTCTCCGCTGGCGGGTGAGAGTGTGTGTATATTGCCGTCCACTGTGCCGAAGCAGACATTGTTATCGGCGATGACCACCGAAGCGCTTACACGGCTTCCGAGGTCATTTGTCCAGAGGATTTCGCCATTTACAATGTTGAAACAGTATGCTTTGCCGTTTAAGCAGCCAAAGAATACCAGGGTGTCGAGTATGGCCGGACTGGAGTTCCAGTAATTGGTTTCCGGGTCGAATTCACCAACGAATTCCCAGAGCAGTTTGCCGGTTTGTGAATCCAGACAGATCAGCTGGTCAGTTGTAGTTACACCGAGTATCCTGCCTTCGTGGAAACGCAAATCAGTCGTCACCCCGCAGCCAAGTTGTGTCTTTGAGGTAATGTCATAGCGCCACTGCAGCTCGCCGCTTGATCTTTGGATGGCGAGGAGCGGACCGACACTGCCTTCGTAGTAACTATCGTCGGTGGGGATGATCAGCAGGTCATCTGTCAGGATCGGGTCGCCGTGGAAACTCTTGCCCTGAGCGTCGTATGTCCAGACTTCTTCGCCGGTGTTTTTGTCGAGCGCATAGCAGATGCCGGAGCATGAGCCAATAAAGAGCAGGTTGCCCGCGACCGCAGGCGAAGCAAACACTCAGCCGCCGGTGTCAAAGCCCCACAGGAGTTCAAACGGCGTTTGTGCGGAGGCTTCATCTTCAATGTTGATCTGTCCCTGCGCGTCGGAAGACAAAATCCCTGCAAGAGCCAGCGCCAGGCAGAGCGCTTTGCAGTTTAGTTTTAGCATAATCATAATATTCATCACTTACCTTGTGGAAATATTTTGCCCGGATTCAAGATTCCCTGCGGATCGAATGCGTCTTTGATGCGTTTCATCAGCGCCAACTCGGCGTTTGTTTTCACAATAGGCATGTATTCACGCTGAATGTACCCTACGCCGTGTTCGCCTGTTAGGGTCCCGCCGAGTTCGACGACAATTGTAAATAGTTCGCGGATAACTGTGTCAAGATCGCGCTCCCAGACTTCGTCAGATAAGTTTTCCTTGAGCAGGTTGACATGGATGTTCCCGTCGCCAGCGTGTCCATAGCAGATTGAGGTGATGTTCCATTTAGCGCAGAGCTCCTTGACACGTGTCATGAGCTCAGGAATCTTGTCTCGCGGGACAACTGTGTCCTCTTCTTTGTACACAGATCGGAGCTTAATCGCCTCACCAAACGAACGGCGGATCGCCCACAGGTCATCCTGGCGTTTTTTGTCTTCGGCCAGGAGCACATCGAGCGCATTGTTCTCCAGCGCTATTTCGCCGATTCGTTCCGCATGTGTATCAATTAATTCCTGCTCATTTCCGTCCAATTCAATCATCAACTGAGCGGCGGCCTGTTCATAGGCTACTGTCTTGCCGAGCTGTTCTTTGGCGGCCAGGAATGCGTCCCGTTCTGTAAACTCAATGGCAGAGGGCGCCAGTCCGTCGCGCAGGATTAGCGAGACTGTGCGAGCGGCGTCTTCGAGTGTCGGGAAGGGGACCATGAGCATCAGGCGGAGTTTGGGCAACGGGAGAAGTTTGAGAATAATTTCAGTGACAACCGCCAGCGTGCCCTCGGATCCGACCAGGATTTGTGCGAGATTGTAGCCGGTTACGTCTTTGAATAACTTGCCGCCGCTTTTGATTATTTCACCTGAGGGCAGCACGGCTGTCAGCCCGAGCACGAAATCTTTTGTCACGCCGTACTTGGCTGCCCGCGGCCCGCCGGAGTTTTCGGCGACATTGCCGCCGATCATGCAGCTTGCCCGGCTGGCGGGATCGACCGGATAGAACAGGCCGGCTTGCTCCACGGCCTCTTGCAGTACCTGTGTTATAACACCCGGTTCGGTGACACAGATAAGATTTGCTTTATCTATTTCAAGAATTGAGTTCATACGCTCAAGCGAAAGGACAATTCCGCCGTGGACAGGCAAACAGCCGCCTGACAGTCCTGTTCCTGCGCCGCGAGGCGTGACCGGGACGTTTTCACTGGAAGCGATTTTGAGGATCGCGCTGACTTCCCCGGTTGTGCGGGGCTTGACTACTACAGATGGAAGAAATTTCAGGTCTTCGGTTTCGTCGTGGGAATAATGGTCCAGCGATTCGTCATCGGTGAGCGTAAACTCGTCCGGAAGAATCGAGCGCAATTGCGAAAGAAGTGTGTCGCTGATAGCAGCAGTAGCCATGCGCTAAGTTATTGGTATGGATTATTTATATTGATAATTTTCAATTCGGTCATCTCTTCGGCCGCGTAGCGCACTCCGCCCATGCCGATACCGGAGACTTTGCGTCCGCCGAACGGCATCCAGTCGACGCGATAGGCCGGGTGGTCGTTGATCATCACCGCTGTAGAGTTCAATTCTAGCGCTGCTTTGAGAGCGTTGTTGATGTCTTTGGTGTAGATTGATGATTGAAAGGCATAGGGAGTGTCGTTGGCCAGTTTCAGAGCATCATCCAAATTGTCATAAGCCATGACCGCGACCACCGGTCCGAAAACTTCGTGATCATAGATATTCATGCCCGGCCTGACATCAGCCAGCAACGTCGGCGCGTAGCAATTGTGTTCCAGCGTTTCTCCGCCGGTTAACAGCCTGGCGCCGGCGGCCACAGCCGCTTTCACAGATTCGTCAACTTTTTGCAGAGCTGAGGTGCGTATTAACGGGCCGGCTTCGGTTTCAGGCAGGGTTGGATCGCCGGTTTTGACAGCTTTCACCATCGGCGTAAACATTTCGAGAAACTTGTCATGGATGCCACGGTGAAGATAAAGCCGTTGAAGTGAGACACACACCTGTCCGGCGTGATAATAGCCGCCTTTGAGCAGACTGGCGGCAGCGGCGAGCAGGTCAGCGTCCGGTTCAACAATCGCCGGAGCGGTCCCGCCGTGTTCGAGCATGATACGGGCGCCGTCGGGAAGCTTTCCGCGCAGCATCCAGCCAATTTTTTCCGAGCCGATAAAGTTCAAAAAGTTTATGCGTTTGTCTGTGGCGCATTTTTCGGCAACCGGCGGGTCACAGTTTATTATGCTGAGCGCCTCCGGTGGCAGTCCCGCCTGCAGAAAGTGTTGTCCGAGTTTCATTGAACAGAGCGGTGTTGCGGCGGCAGGTTTTAGTACGATGCTGTTGCCGCCGGCCAGCGCCGGACCGATTAGATGCGCCGACAGATTGAGTGGATGGTTGAATGCAGAGATTGACGAGACCACGCCGATTGGTTCGCGGATGATGAAGGACATCTTTGCGGCGCCTGCCGCCGAGCGCTGCATGGAGGGCTGCTGTCCGTCAAGTGACAGCGCGGCTTCGGCAGACAGACGAAGCGTATTCACTGCGCGCACGGACTCGACTCTTGCATCAGTCAGCGGTTTGCCGCCCTCTAAGGCGATTGTCATGGCGTAGTCTTCGAGGTTTGCCTGGACCAGCGCGGCGGTTTTCTCCAAAATTTCTGCCCGCTGATAGGCGGGCATAGCTCTCATTATATTTCGACCTGGGCCTGCCGCGACTGCGAACGCCTGCTCTACAGTTTTTTCATCAGCCTCTTCAACAATCCCGACAACTTCGCCGGAATATGGCGAGCGGACTTCTATGGAGCCGCCAGCCTGTGGAGCGCCAACAAGCTGGGCCGGATAGGTAATTACTTTTGTTGTCGTGTTATTTGTCATTGTAATTTTCTATGCGGACGCAATCAAAGTTTTTATGTGAAGGGCCGGAGGAACCCGGCCTGCAGGTTTTGCGGCAGACCCCTCTGCCAAGGTATTCTTTGAGGCGGTTGAAGGCAACCAATGTATATTGAGTCAGCGAATTTATGGAGCGCCGAGGGAGTTGCCCACTACCCGGACAATTTCCCGGGCCGCCAGCAGGTGTCCGGCGGCGTTGAAATGCACCGGGTCGTCGCGGGGGTTGTCGTACAGATCGTTTCTCCGATCAAACGGCGGTTGCAGATCAACAAACAAAACGCCTGCGCGCTCGGCGACACGGCGGATAGCAAGCTGGTATTCGGCGTGCAGGCGGTGGAAAGGGGCCTTTGTCACGCCGGGGAAATAATTTGCCAGAGAGGCGATTGGCGGTGAGAGTAAAACGGGGACAGCCTGAGCTGCGCGGGCCTGTTTGATGATTTCAGCCAGATTTGACTCGAAGTCGATGATGCCGACACGTCTGGGTCCGCTGATTTGGGAGAAACTGGCCGGCGGGGAATCGGGGCGAAAAATGGTCAATGAAAGTTTGCGGACAGCTTTGTAAATCTCGAGTCCTGAGAGTGTATTTTGAATATCCAGCAGCCACTGCGCGGGCATCTCCTGATGTTTGTCCTGTAAGTTTTGACTGGCCGGCCAGTGATCGTTCCAGCCGAACATGATTAACAGCATGTCCGGCATAAGTGTCTCAAGCAGATCGGCCGTGAGTATTTTCCCCTGATGGCTGGAGTAGCCCGGTGAGCCGCAGTTGATGACCTGAATGTTGTTCAGTAACACTTCCAATTGCGTGGTAAAGATTTCACGGTACGGAACAGCCCAGCCAAACGTGCAGGAGTTTCCCAGCGCGGCAATCCTGAAAATGTCTGATTTGCCAGGGATGTGCGGGCCGCGAAATCCGCGTTCGTTTGTTTGATAGCTGATGGAACTGAAACGCTTAGAGTTGATGTCCGCTGATTTTTTCAGTTTCCAGAACAGGCGCCGGTCTTTGTCATATACGCCGGTGAAGTTTATGTCGCGGTTGAGTTGGAAAAAGTCGTTCTCAGTGTACAGGTCCAGGGACAGAGTCCGCAGTGAAATCTCTGCTGCGCCCAGCATAAGCGCCAGAGCTATTGCGCTATAAGCGAACTTTGCGCCTGTTCGGATTCCTGCTGATTCGGCCGGTCTGGATTTCGCCATGTTTGGATTTGGTTTTTGCTCTGACGGCGCAGCGATTCAGGCCGGCCTAGAAGAGGGAATAGATAAATGGCGCCACGGCCGATGATTCAGTAATGACAATCAGCAGGGACAACAGCAGCAGGAATGCAATGATGGGAGTCAGCCACCATTTCTTATTGTAGCGAATAAACTCGACAAACTCTGTCAGTACTCTGAACCTTTTGAATTTGCCGGTCATTGTCTCACTTTATTGTTTGACTTCATTGTCTTACTTGATTGTCCGACTTTTGATACGATTCGGTCTCCGCAGTTCATACTCTGCTAAAGATAGCCGGGAAATTAGTTATGTCAAGACTCAATCCTATGTCTGACTGTTCAGGGTTTGTTGATGAAGAGCTGATGATATGCAGGTCGTGGATCGGTTTTCAGCAGACTGTTGAAGAATGCTTAGCGTCCGCTGAGTGGATAGACGCGGTTGTCGACCAGCGCATTCATGCCGGTTTGGAGAAATGCCTTAAAGCGCAATTCCAGCGAGTCAGACATTGAGTTGTATTCGCTCTGGTCCAGCAGGTTAGTTTGTAACTTCGGGTCTCTGCGATAGTTAAATACTCCGAGCGCCTTTTCGAGGGTGACGCTCAAAAAGAGCGAGTCATACACGAATCCATAGGCGCCGCCTTTGGAAAAAATGGCGAAACGAGAGTCCGCCGTTGACAGCAGGGACTTGCCGAACGCCGCATGGGCGGCGCTGATTCCCAGAGCATCGAGAATGGTCGGCAGAATATCGGCATGCGAGCCCGGCGCCGTATCCAATCCGGGCAAGATTATTCCGGGGGCATATAACAAGAGCGGGACCAGGAACCGCTGCATATCGTTATACTCCCATATGCCGCCCTCCCAGCCGACATGGTCAGCGGTGATCACGAACAGCGTTCGTTCAAAATAGTCATGTTCTCTCGCGGTTTTCATAAACTCACCCAGCGCGAAATCGCCGTACGCCAGCCCTCTTAGCTGGAGGGCCACTGAGCGCTTCCGGGATCCGGAGGCCGGTTCGCTGTTGTCCGCTGTGTATCTGGAAAGCGGATGGGATGCGGCAAACGAAGGCGGGACAATGTACGGCGCATGGGCTGTCAGGGAAAAAAACACTGCCGCGAACGGCTGTTCGAGTGAGTTGAGGCGTGACTCAAAAAAATTCAAAAACGGGGCGTCATAAACACCCCACAGGCCGTCCAGATTTTCCGGGCCTGTTTCGTGAAAGTCATCGCGGCTGATTAGTTGAGTGAATCCGGCCGCGCGAACATAGGAATCGAACCCCATGGCTGTCGGCGCCGCGCCCATGGCAAACAGTGTCTGATAATTCTGTTCGTAGAGAATCGACCCCAAACCGCGGATCGTATTGAGTTCCAGGGCCGAGTTCATCAGCGAAGAGCCGGTTAGATCGGGCAGTCCGGCGATTATGGCCGGCAGGGCCTGAATTGATCGATCTCCCGAGGCGTAGAAGTTTGTGAACAGCATACCCTCCCGGGCAAGAGAATCAAATATCGGAGTTACCCCCGGTTTACCCGAAATCGACTCGCTCAACATCCCGTTCCAGCTCTCAAAAATTAGAATCACGACATTCGGTTTGATCAAGGTGGAATCCATCGAAAATCCAACCGGGGCGGTTTTGGGGGACTGACGCAGAAAAGGGTATTCGTTATTCTGAAATAATTCCGTATGTACCCCGATCATGGTTTGCGTGATTTCTCTGGCCTGATCCACAGGCAATAGATCAAGGCGGCCCCCTCGCCTATGGGCATATGACCAGAGCGCTGTATAGAGGCTGTTCAGGGAAAGTTGTCCGAGGGCCATGTTTGCCGAATAAAATGCCATCGCCGGTCTCAGGGGGCGTTCCTGGAATCCGCCTCGGATTGACAAAACACCGAACATGACAAGGACTGTCATAAATACGATTCTGGCGAACCAGGTCGGAGATTGCGGAAACTGAACCGACTGCGGCTTGAATCCTCGGATTGTCCAGGCGCCGAGCAGTATTTTTTTCAATAACCAGTAATACACCCCCAAAAACAGCGCCAGGAGGAGCAGAAGGGGCCAGTTTTCGAGTATCTGCCCCGGAAGAGACCGGGCTACTTCATGTGGAATAGCGAACAATTCGGTCGTCTGTCTTCTGAAGGAGTGCTTGAAATATGCGCAGTCCGCCAGATTCAGTGTCATCCCCACGGCATTGGGGAAAAAAAACAGCCAGAACGTTATTTTTGCGATAATTTTTTTCCCGAAAACGGTGGACCCTAAACTTATCAGCGCCAGCGGGATAAGCGACACCATGCCGATCAGGAAGCCGCCGTAGCTACAGACAAGACCAATGAGCCCCAAGACTGCGGCTACCTTAGGGAGGCTCTCTTCAATGGGTGTGCTGACATACTTCGACGACGCAGCCCAGAGAAAGAGACTGCTGACAATGCAAATCGTGAAGCTGACAAGTGACACGCCAACAAGCCATCCGCACTCAGCGGGCCGCGGAA
>JADFNA010000491.1 GCA_022563625.1 Candidatus Zixiibacteriota bacterium | reverse complement strand
GAGTCCGTTGCGCGACATCGAGCACGAATCCACGCCCGTCGATCAGCGTCATGGCCCGTCTCGCGCCCGAAGCCTCAGCCAGGTCGGCTGCCGCTGACAGTCGAGTGATCTGTTGATCGTCCAGCGTCTCGTTCGGTTCAAAGGTAATCTGCACCCGTCGGCCGCTCTCGATCGCGCCGCCGGTAAGTCATTGATACACAAAAATATGGCTGCCAGAAAAAAATCCCGCCTGTATGCGCAGGTGGCCAGACTCAAGAATTAAACAGCGCCGATTCAGCCCGGCAGACCCGCCGGTATAACTTTTTTTGAGTTACCGGAAATTGGACTTCTAAGAACGCGCCGGAGGTTTTCTTCGACGCGTTTTCTAATCGTCGGGAATCTCTGGGCTATTACGGGATTATTCTTCCCAACCCACGCGATGAATCTGATCTGAGGCAATAAACAGCGCAGCCAATCCACTCGAACCCATTTGCACCCGCGGGAAACCTTTTCGAAAGGCTTCGGTGCGGACATAGTAGAACGGCTGTTCAATCCCATCCGGTGTCAATACGCGAATAGCGTTCTGGAGAGCGCGGCGTTCCACAGCCACTGTGGAGCCTTTGGAAACCAGAATCGAAACAATAAGCAAGTCACTCGCGGGTGAATACCCCAGGTCGGTGAACGTTCTTCCCTCACCAATCACCGGATAATCCAGTTGCACGACACCGTTGGTAGAGTTCACCTGGTACAGGCGGGTCTTTGTTAGAGCATACACGATACCCTTGCTGTCCAGATAGATCAGTCTGCGCACACCGCTTTTTGGAAGCCGGAAAGAGGTGGCGATTTTATCCCGATTATAAATCATGATCACGTTTTGCTTGGCCGTGATGACTTTTCGTCCGGAGCGTGAAAACGTAAATAGATCGGCCTGCGCGTATGTTGCAATTTTCTCTCCGCTGAAGTAAAAGTAATGAAGCCCCTTGTCACGCGCGCCCACCAACACTCCCCGGCCGCCGGGGGCAAATACAACCGTATCACAGGTCGGAGCGTACGATTCCCCTGTCTGTTCACCGAGACTATCATACATGAACAATTCCACTCTGCCGCTACGGGTCGGAACAACGCTCAGATGCCGGCCACGGTCCCCGAGAAACAACCGGGCGTCTGGCGGCAGTTCGCCTTGATATAATTCCTGATGATAGACGTTGTAATGCGTGAACGGCCGGACGCCCGAGGCAGTTGTATCAAGCTCGATCAGGACATAGAAAAGCCCCTGCGGTGAACAAATAAACTCCTGCCGGCCGGACAATTTTAGCGTTTTGCGCAATACTCCGCTTTCGTTGTACTGGCGAATCATGCCCGAATCCAAGACATACAGCGCGCCCTGCGTATGGCCGCGGTAGCTGGCGCTGAGACTGAACGGAATGTCGAAACGCCTTTTGACTTTCGCTTCGCAAATCTGTCCGCTCACTGCAAGAGCTCCCAGTGAAAAGAAAAGACAGGGTAAAATTCGTGCGCGAATAGTGTAGCGGCAGCCTGGCATCATAGAAGTTATACAGCAATGAGCGGTGAGAATCCAACTTTGTAAACCAGCGCCCCCTAAACCGGCGCTCTGTGTACCACGTGAAGAAACGGGCCTCAAGCCGGATTACATCTCGATACCGTCCTGAAGAGGCAGTACTTTGCCGGAGCTTGACCAGTCCTTGGGATCAAATGTCAGAGCCGGGGTGATATCCGCCGGAGCGCAGGAAACATCGGCTGAATTAGTCCGGGCCGGGTTGTTCACTTTCTTAACGAGGCCAAAACTCAGCCTGTATTTCTCGCGGTATTCTTTGAGAATTTTCTCCCGGCCTGATTTCGCTAATATCTTCGATGGCTCTGGCTTCCCGAACTCTTCGGCCGTATAACCGCCGGCCTCGAAATAGAATTGCGACGAGTCTGTCAAAATTTCAACCGTATCAACTTTCAAGCCGCTGAGTGTTGTCTCCAGAAAACGCAGCGCCGTCACTGCCGCTGTTGCAGTCAGGGCCTTTTCGGGACAGATTATCCGGCAGCGAAAGATTATGCTGTAATCGGGAATGGCGAATGAGATCAGCCCTGCCACCCGCTTACCTTTGGAGTCCCTGGCAATCTGCGGGTCTCCAGCGACAGATTTCACCAACTCGGAGGCG
>JADFNA010000490.1 GCA_022563625.1 Candidatus Zixiibacteriota bacterium | reverse complement strand
CGAAACCTGACCGTACCTAGTGGAGAAACTGCGCGGATCAACCTGGGATTCCGGCCCAAAGGCCGGAGCGCCGGTGTTCAATGTTGCTGTCGCTATGTCAATCATGGTCTTCTTTGCGCTCTGCTGCCAGTGTGGCGCCACACTGGCTATCATCAAGCGCGAAACCGGCTCGTGGAAATGGGCCGCATTCACCTTCACCTATATGACTACTCTGGCGTATGTCAGCGCCTGGGCGGCGTATCGCATAACTCTGGCCGTGGCGCTTTAGCAAACTGGCGGGCCAAATATGGAATCTATTCAGGATATTGTTGTTTACTCTTCAATCGCGCTGGCCGCATTTTATCTCTTCCGCAAGATGATTCTGCCTCGTTTCCGCAAGCCAAGCGGCGGCTGTGACAAGTGCGCCGCGCATCAGGCCGTCAGCGCCCGGCCCGGCGTAAAAGTCAAAAAACTTACGCCTGAAGAAAGCGCTTTGTTGCGCCAGGAAATCGAGAACCTGTAGACGGTGTGTGTTTGCGCTAGTCAGGGAAATCCAACTAAACGTAGATCGGCGTTCCGAACGAGCGAAGCGACGTGGAAATCTCCCTCGGAAGGGATTGCTTCACGGAGTTTATCCTGAGCGAAGCCGAAGGGTTTGCAATGACGATGAATCGACTATTTCAACAGGCGCCCCGTGCGCGGGTTTGCCTCTGCCGCGTATGGCGCTATTATTCATCCACGCATGGCCAATATCAAACTCACAATTGAATATGACGGAAGTAATTTCGCCGGCTGGCAGTCACAGGCTGATCAGCCAACGATTCAGGATGAAATTGAACGTGCGCTCAACGAGCTGCTAGGCGCAAAAACAACGCTGCATGGCGCCGGGCGCACTGACGCCGGTGTGCATGCTCTCGCCCAGATCGCGAATTTTAACTGCGAATCAACCATCCCCCCGGACAAATTCGCCCAGGCGCTGCAGGGTTTGCTCCCTCCGGAAATACTGATCAAGAAATCTGAAGAAGTGTCCAAAGATTTCAATTCCCGCTTTGACGCCTCCTCGCGTATGTATCGTTATCGGATCGGCTTCCAGCGCTCGGCGCTCATGCGCCTGAGGCGCTGGGAAATTCTGGGTGATAATCAATTATCGCTGGACAAGTTGAACGAGGCGGCCGCCTTGTTTTCGGGCAAGATGGATTGTTCGGCGCTGTGTGTGCCGCGTTCCCTGCAGGAGAATAATGTCTGCGAAATCACCCGCTCCGTATGGCGCGAAGTTGACGGCGAGTATCAGTATGAAATCAGGGCCAATCGTTTTCTGCACAATATGGTGCGTGCGATTGTAGGCCTGTCGGTTCGCTATGGACGGAGCGCCATGGAAGGTTCCCCTCAGGAGAACTCAAAAAATGACAGATTGACATTGGACCGGCTCAGAAATATACTCAAATCAGGAACATGGACTACCGACCATTTGATAGCCCCGCCTCAGGGGCTATATTTGGTTGAGGTCAGCTACTGAGTGAAATGAAAGACAAGACCTCTGAGTGCGTTAAACTATTATGATTGAACGATATACGCTCCCTGATATGGGACGCCTCTGGTCTAACCAGTGCATGTATGAAACCTGGCTGAAAGTGGAATTGGCCGCTTGCGAGGCCATGTCACGCGAAGGGATTGTTCCCAGAAAAGCGTATAGTACAATTAAACGCAAAGCCGGATTCGATATCAAACGCATTGAGAAAATTGAAGCGAAAACCAATCATGACGTAATAGCATTTCTGACAGCAGTGGCCGAAAAGGTCGGGCCGGATTCTCGCTACATTCATTTCGGCATGACCTCCTCAGATGTGCTCGACACGGCGCTTGCTCTTCGTATGAAACGCGCCGGTGAAATGATAGATGTACGCATTGCCGAGGCGCTAAAAACACTTCGCGGCTTTGTGCGCCGCTATGCCAAAACCCCGATCATTGGCCGCACACACGGCGTGCTGGCCGAACCGACATCGCTGGGCCTGAAGTTTGGCGTCTGGTACCGGGAGCTGATGCGTGGACGCGAGCGTTTCAGGCTGGCCCGCGAAGGAATTTCTGTTGGCGCAATATCAGGCGCGGTTGGTAATTTTGCTAATCTCGATCCGAAAATCGAAGCGTTTGTTTGCAAGAAACTAGGGCTGAAACCGGCCGA
>JADFNA010000489.1 GCA_022563625.1 Candidatus Zixiibacteriota bacterium | reverse complement strand
AGATAATAAAGAAAAATTCAGAGAGGAAGATTGGTGATTTATATAACATATACAAGGAAAAAGGCGGAAAGCTGGTTTACAAAACTTTTCAAAGAAAGATTGACAAATTGCAAAAGAACAAATTTATCAGCGTCAAAAAAGTAACAGGTGGGGAAGGAAATACAAGCATTATTAAGTACGCATCTCCTACTAAAAAGTTGACTGAGTTCTAAAATGAAAGATAGAAAGCTTGTAGTGATTTTAATTATTATTGGTTTTGTCATTTTATTAAATTTAATTTTTTTGTTTGTAGTTTTATATTATCAACCTTCAACAGATTTTTTAGAAGAAAGAACTTTTAGTGAAGGTTATATTATTGATGGAATTGAAGATGAAACTTTCTTTGAAATTGAAGATGATTCCCTAAGGGCAACTTTTGAAGGAAACGGAAATAGCCTGCACAAAAAATCATGTGGAATACAGTTCAAGATATCATTCGACGAAGATTATTTGGCTGAATATGTCAGTCTTCTTCAACAAGAGGATGAAATTAGCTCGCTTCCAATAGAGTATTACAATTTTTCATGGTCATCATTTGCTCGAGATGACAGACTTACCCCCAAGACAATTCCGATTAAATCAGCCCTGATTGATTCTTCAAACATTCGTAATCAAAGTGGATCTGATGTTTATATTTCCCGAATTATCAGGGATCTGCTTTCCAATGAACTTAAAGTCAAGTATAGTGCAACGATGGAAATGCGTATGCGGCGCCTTGTTATGCTGGCTGATAGATACTCACGCCGGAGTACGGGGTGCATCGACAACCGTTCATATCTTCAATTCTAACCAGGAGAGTTTGATGTCAGAAGAGAAAAGCAAAATGCCAAAAGGATGTGTCATCGGTCTGGCCGTGGCCGGCGGCCTTCTCTTGATAATAATGATTGTGCTGGGAGTGGTCTATTTTTACCGCGACGACATTCGCGACGCCGCTTTGGACATGGTTGAAGAACGGATAATAGAGGCTGAACCCGAAGGATATACAGAATCCCAAATTCATCGGATATTTGAACTGTATATCATTGCCATCGATTCAGGTGATGTGGGGCCAAAGGAAGGCGAGAAAGCGGCCCTGATTTTTCAGGACGTTTTTGCAGATGATCAAGTCACGTCCGAGGAAGCAGTGCGTATGCTGGCCGCAATGCGCGCAATAACTGATGACATGGACGACAGCTCGCTGCCACCTCTGAACACAGAAACTGATAGCGCCGGGGTTGACGGCGAGACAGAATAGCTCTCGTATTCATCAGGCGAGGAAATCTGTATGCTGCTAACTTTAGCCTTGGCGCTGGTTGTTGGATATACGATGGGCTCTCTGCCATTCGGTTACTGGGTTTCCCGGCTGTTTGGCGTGTCTGATATTCGCCAGCATGGCTCGGGCAATCCCGGAGCGGCGAACGTCTGGCGAAGTGTCGGCAGATCGGCCGGATTGATAGTGCTTTTGCTTGATGTTTTCAAAGGCATCATGTCTGTCGCGGCAGTTTCTTATCTGCCGCAAGCTGCTGGTCCTGATGCGTTTACTGAGATTGTGCTGGCGGAGATTGGCGGGGGAGGGGCCGCAATTATCGGACATATGTTTTCTCCGTGGCTGGGTTTTCGTGGCGGCAAAGGTGTTATCACGGGGCTTGGTGTTTTCTTGGCTCTTATGCCCTTCGAGGCCATCGGATCGTTAACTGTGTTTATCATCACAGTCAGCATCAGTCGTTACATTTCGCTGGGTTCTATGGCGGGCGCTGTCTCGATGTTTCTCATCATAGTGGCCGAGACGATTGTGTTTTCAGATTCAGTGGAGCCACATTGGGCGTATCTGATCTTGTCGGCGGCGATGGTGACGGCGGACCTGGGGTACCGGCCGCGGCCGATGGTGAAGGAGCGGGGCGGGGCGGCGGGGCCGGGGCGGGGAGCGTCGGCGGAGAAGGGGGGGGGGATCGAGACGCGGCCGCCGGTGGTGACGATCCTGGGGCATGTGGACCACGGCAAGACGACGCTTTTGGACACGATCCGGCAGAGCAAGGTGGCGGAGGGGGAGACGGGAGGGATCACCCAGCACATCGGGGCTTACCAGGTAGAGGTGGCCGGGGGGAAGGAGACGAAGAAGCGGATCACCTTTCTGGACACGCCGGGGCAC
>JADFNA010000488.1 GCA_022563625.1 Candidatus Zixiibacteriota bacterium | reverse complement strand
TCAGGCCCAGGTAGTAGTCATTGGCGCGGAACGCATACTTCTTGGTGACTTCTCTCAGTCGGATTTTTTCCGCATCTGACAACTGCGGAATCTTGTCCAGATTCAGAATGTATTTCGCACGCGTCGGTTTCGCGGGCGTGGACTTAGTGACATTAGATTTTTCGGGGGGGCCGCCTCGGGCGGCAGCCAGCTCATGGTTAACCGTCATAAAGCGCCTCCTTGTTTGAGTTTCTGTCTAAACTTCGCATCGCGGGCGCGTTGCGGACGCCTTCCTGGCGCATGTTTTTGCCATCACTGGGTATTGCGCGTTTCCGCTGACGCTTGTTTAGCGCCTGCTTCTATAGCCCTGTCAGGCGCGCGCCTGACATTTGAGCGATACTCCGATAATGTGGAAACCGACCGGTTTAACGGCCTACAAGGCCAAAATAACCCCAGTTCCGGATTCTGTCAAGGGTTATCCGACAAACAAGTCCGGTTTAAGCCCTGACTCGTTAAGGTAACCGTTTGCGCTATAACATGTTAAATATAAGACAAATACGCTCCGATTTTAATTCAAGCTTGGACAGATGACCTGCGGGGATTACAACGATTTCCCACCGGCCGCCATCTTGAGACAATCTGTTCATTCTGTTTATCGGTGCGGTCGACGCCGCGATTGGCTGATCCTTTCTACGCCCGACTAATGCCTTGACAATCAGAACTCCGGCGCTATATTGACGAGACGTTAGCCACCGTCACACTCTCCTAGTCACCAGTTTGCATCTGCCCCTCACTACGTGGGAAGGTGAATTTGATGAACAAACACATTTTTGTAGTCGCTCCAATCCGCAGCGCTTGTCGTTCTCTATCAACTGCCCTGCTGGTAGTGGCCGCCCTGTCAGCGAGCGCTGGGACCGCCAATGCGCAAAGTCCCTGCCACCACTGTTCGGATTTTGTATCAGGATCAGATACCAATTGTTACTCTGTTTCTCTAACAATTGCGGACTTAGCGTTACTCGCCAAAATAGTGAGCGGCGACACAGTAGTTGCAAACTCATGTTTTGGCGAGTTGGACGGTTATCAAAATAGCTTTTTTCAATGCAATCCGAATATCGGAGATGTAGTCGAATTTTCACGGTTCACCACGTATGGCTTCTCCTCAGTTCCGGTCTTCGACTGCGCCACCCTGCCACATCTGGAGGCGTCGCAACTCGAACTGGTAGTTTCTGCCCCAATGATACTTGTCGGTCATGGTCCGGGCCGATATCCTGTTCGCCTTAGAAATCGTGGTCCTGACAGCGCGTTTGTTTGGGGGTTGACAATTCCGCTGAAATTCAAAGTCTTGGGGCCGGAACCCGCATTCTTCACGGCAGCGGTGGACAGCTTAAGGCCGAAGGCGAAGTGGCGCACAACTGCAGTATCTCTTGATCCAACCCGCTTCTTGATCAGTTTCATTCCTACGGTGGCCAGCCCGCTCGCGTCAATTACGCTCGGGCCTGATGAAGAAGTGGAGATATTTGACATTTCACTTCACTGGTTTGCTCCAAGTGAGACAAACATCATACCCGAACTATTTAGCGAACATCCAGTAGCGGCGCCGTTGGTTGTCAGAGGTACAACTGGTGATCCGCTGGCCCCGCTAAAAACCGAAGTACTGGCGCTTACCCTGGAAAACTGCTGTAGCCGAAGGGGTGACGTGAACCGGGACAGAAAGTTCAACATCTCAGATATCACATTTATGATCCGAGTTCTTTTCGGGGACTCGCTTTCAGTGGACTGTTTTGGCGCTGCTGATATAAATGAGGATTTGGAATTTAACATCGCAGATGTCATTGCCGCTATCAACCATATCTTTGTAAAAGCGCTCCCTCCGCAATGTACCGGCTGCATATCCAAGCAGCACGATATGTATAATATTGTCGATCACGGAGACGTAAACCTCAATGGAATCTCATACGAAATTGCGGATCTCGTGATTCTAGGAAGAGCGCTTCTACAAGGAACTGACGCTTTTCGATCCGATCCACTTTCGCAACTCGGCGCATCGGATATTGATCTGGACTGCGTGCCTCTTACTACTGGAGATTACGTTCAGCTCTGGCGAGTTATCATCGGAGCAAATCTTCCGAGGCAACCGTATCCTGTTTCGCACTTCACTAAAGTAGCTCACCTGGACTTTATCGACAATGT
>JADFNA010000487.1 GCA_022563625.1 Candidatus Zixiibacteriota bacterium | reverse complement strand
TCGCCGGTGAAGGTGTGCAACAGCGCTCCGGTTTGCCCGGAATAGACATAGGCCCGGCCGGCATCGCTTCCGCCTGCGTCGTTTCGATAGGCCCCGACAATCAGATCGGCAAACCCGTCGTTGTTGACATCCCCGGCCCCGGAAACGGAAAAGCCGAAGAAGTCGACCGCCGCCTCGCCGGTGAAGGTGTGTAGCAGCGCTCCGGTTTGCCCGGAATAGACATACGCCCGGCCGGCATTGCCTCCGCCCGCGTTGTTTCCCGGACCCCCGACAATCAGATCGGCAAATCCGTCGTTGTTGACATCCCCAGCCCCGGAAACGGAATGGCCGAACCAGTCACCCGCCGCCTCGCCGGTGAAGGTGTGCAACAGCGCCCCGGTCTGCCCGGAATAGACATAGGCCCGGCCGGCGTTGCTTCCGCCCGCGTCGTTAGGGAGGGCCCCAACGATCAGATCGGCAAACCCGTCGTTATTGACATCCCCGGCCCCGGAAACGGAAATGCCAAACACGTCGCCCGCCGCCTCGCCGGTGAAATAGTACGGTAGACACTGCGGAGCGGCGCCGGAACTGATTATCAACGTGAATAGTAGAAAGTAGAGCGTTGAGACGGGAGCGATTCTCCCGATGAGTCGGTTCATGGATGGAAAGTACATGTTCGTTCCCGCGGATGAGGATTGAAACTTGAGGAGTAAACCAGCCCGGGTGCGTTTAACCGTTTCCTAAATAAAAGATAAACCGAATAGTGGACCTGTCAAGCCAGAATTGAGACAAAGCGAGCGCAACGCGGCTCTGGTTTGCCAGATCAGTTATTTGATGTCAACCTGTTCTGTGTATATCCGCTGTCGGTCCGGCGGAGCCGGGGTATTAAGGCAACAGAGTTCAGGGATTGCGCCTTTCACGAAATATATCAGATACACAATATCCACGAGGTCTATGTGTTCTGAGCAATTAACATCCGCCACTTTGAGTGGAACTGGTAGTGGGACAGAACGGAAATAGAAATCGATGAGCGCTTCAACGTCAGCGAAGCTCACCGTATCGTCGTCGTTTAGATCTCCGCAGGCGAATGAATTGCAACCAACATCGAGCGCCCCGACAAGAGAGCCACACGGACTGAATGGCGCCGCGCAAGGAGAAAAGCCGTCGATGTGTAAGTCCCCGGCGGCGGTGTCACAAAAGAGCGGGTCGGCGGAGAAGTTACCGTTGATATTCGCCTGGTCGGCGATACAGCCAACCCAGTCGCCGCCTTCATTGCCAAAGATATCGCAACATGTCAAACTGAAGCCACTGTTATCATCGCACCAAACCGCTTCGCCACCGCTATTGAAAGCGATGATACTGTTTTCAAGCGATGGATGGGAGTTCAACCCCGAGAACAGTCCGGCTCCGGTAAGCGCAGAATTTCCGATGATGGTGTTGTTGTTTATCGTAGCATTTGAAGAGTTAAGACAAAAAATTCCGCCGCCAAGGCTGTGGCCGATGGCTGAATTTCCTTTGATAATGTTGTTAATGATCACGGGACTGGAAAAACCGGAGCAAAGAATTCCGCCGCCAAAGCCAACTGCCGTATTGTTCGCTATAGTGTTACCTGTAATCATGGGACTGGAATTGCTTATGCAAAAAATCCCGCCGCCAGCTTGCGCTGAATTATCGATGATGGTGTTATTGCTGATCGTGGGACTGGACTGGAAGCAACGAATCCCGCCGCCGCCACCGGCTGAATTTCCGCTGATAGTGTTGTTGCTGATAATGGGATTTGAATTGTTGAGGCAAGCAATCCCGCCGCCGTCATTGCGAGCTGAATTTCCGCTGATGGAGTTGTTAATCAGCGACGGTGATGAAGAAGAATCACACATAATGCCACCGCCTACCGACCTACTTGCAGGGCCATCAGAAGGCCCATAGCCGCCCTGAATTGTAAACCCATCGACAATAGCCGTCGTATCCTCACCGCTGTGAAAGTAGAATCCCCGATGCGGGTCGGCTACACTCCCCTGACAGTCTATTATGCTGAAATCTGGCCCATTCTCTGACTTCAGGACATTGGCTTTCCCGCAAAAATCCAAGTCGCGGTTGCCGGGGCCGGTTTAGGTTCCATCGGCAACAAGCACCGTGTCGCCCGGAATCGCCGCATCAATTCCAGCTTGAATAGTCGACTGGTCGGCAGGAA
>JADFNA010000486.1 GCA_022563625.1 Candidatus Zixiibacteriota bacterium | reverse complement strand
GTCCCGAGGGCCGGGGCATTTGCGCCGCGATCAGCGCGGTTATGACCGGCGAGACATATGCCGCCTCGGCGGAAATGGCGGCCGAACTCGGCGCGTTTTCCCGCTATGAGGACAACAAGGAGGCGATGCTGCGTGTCATACGCAATCATCGCCGCGCGGCCTACAATGCGCCGGCCGCCGATTATCAGGGACTGACTAGGACCCCCAAAGGACTGGACCCGAAATTCTGCCCGGATTATCTGGTGGAATCCGCCCGCGCCAGTTGGGACCGCGCGCTGGAACTTGGCGACAAAAACGGCTTCCGCAACGCGCAGGCGACTGTCATCGCCCCGACCGGGACCATCGGCCTGTTGATGGACTGTGACACCACAGGCATTGAGCCTGATTATTCGCTGGTCAAATTCAAAAAACTGGCCGGTGGAGGGTTTTTCAAAATCGTGAACAGTTCCGTGCCGGCATCACTGCGCGAACTGGCCTACACCAGCGCCGAAATTCAGGGGATTGTCGATTACTGCCTGGGACGCCAGACACTCAAAGGCGCCCCGTATATCAATCACGAATCGCTCAGCGCCAAGGGATTCACTCCCGAAACTCTCGCGAAACTGGAAAACACTCTAGGTAATGCGTTTGAACTCCAATTTGCCTTCAACAAATACACTCTGGGCGAGGAGTTTCTGAAACGCAATCTCGGTTTCACCGCCGAACAACTGGATGATCCGTTGTTCAATATGCTCACAGCTCTCGGCTTTTCTGAGCGTGAAATCCGCGCCGCAAATAACTACTGTTGCGGAACGATGACACTCGAAGGGGCGCCGTACTTGAAAAGCGAACATCTGGCCATCTTCGACTGCGCCAACAAGTGCGGACATATCGGACGGCGTTACATTCACCACCGCGCGCATATTGGCATGATGGCCGCAGCCCAGCCGTTTATTTCCGGCGCGATCAGCAAGACCATCAACATGCCGGCGGAGTCATCAATCGAAGACGTGAAAAACTCCTATCTGGAATCCTGGGAGAGTATGCTCAAAGCCGTTGCGCTGTATCGCGACGGATCAAAACTCTCACAGCCGCTTAGCTCAAAGCTGGAATTGGACTTCGAAGACTTAGAACCTGAAAACCAGCCGGAACCTGCCGCTGTCTTAATTCAGGATAAAGCCAGCGTTGAATCGGTCCCGGTTGCGGCGGCAGACGCTGGCCGGGAAGCGTTCAACCGGGTGGTCACCAGGTACATCGCCGAGCGGCGCAAACTTCCGCAGCGCCGCCTGGGGTACACGCAAAAAGCCGTTGTTGGCGGCCACAAGATATATCTGCGCACCGGGGAATATGATGACGGAACACTTGGAGAAATTTTCCTTGATATGCATCGCGAAGGCGCGGCGTTTCGCAGTATTATGAACTGTTTCGCAATTGCCGTCTCGCTCGGGTTGCAGCACGGCGTTCCGCTGGAAGAATTTGTGGACGCATTCTTGTTCACCCGCTTCGAGCCGAACGGCATGGTGCAAGGCAACGAGAAGATCAAAATGTCCACTTCAATCACTGACTATGTGTTTCGCGAGTTGGCCATCACTTATCTCGGCCGGACAGACCTCGAACACGTATCGCATGAGGACATTCGGGGTGATGCGGTTGTTGGAACAAAATCCGGCGCCACGCCGTTTGTGGCGGATACCGATGTTCCTGTAAAAGACACTGGCGCCGGCAATACAGCGGCGCCCGCCGACCCTCCACAACCTGTGGTAAGTAGAGCGCCATCAGTCGCCGCATCGTCCGCTCAAGAGCAGTTGTCTGTGGGTGATATCACCGGCGCTGCGTCAATAACCGACAATCAGGCGCGCATGGCCGTCGAAGCGCGCATCGCCCGCCTCAAAGGGTATGAGGGCGATGTTTGCGGAGAATGCGGATCATTTACGCTGGTGCGCAACGGCGCCTGTCTAAAATGTATGTCATGCGGGGCCTCCTCCGGGTGTTCCTGACCCGCCCGCCCGCCCGCCCGGCCGGCAGCTCGCAATGTTTCTCTGGCCGTCGTGGTGATGCAACGAAACGTGTCAATGAAAACTGATGTATCAATCAGGGCGGCGGAAATATCGCCGCCCTGATTTTTCATAACTAAGAATGCGTATTATGGCCTGCGAATGAAAGGGCGCCGATGAATACAAAGACAGAACAAGC
>JADFNA010000485.1 GCA_022563625.1 Candidatus Zixiibacteriota bacterium | reverse complement strand
AGCCCGCAATCCCGGCGCTGATGCGTTCCAGCAGCTTGGCATCTTTGAAATGGACAAGAGCCCGTTCGGTCCCGCTCGTCTCATCGGGTTCGAGGCTCTGAGCTTTTCGCGCACGGGCGGCCTGGATTTCTGCGGCCCGGGAATCCACCTGCGCCGGCAGAAGAGGGCAAAGCAACAGAAGCGGCGCAATCCAGAGCACAATCTTCAGCACGCGACAGTGTCTCTCTCTTGCTCTCTTGGCTATCATTTGGCAATCATCAGGCCGAGCAAGATAGTCCATAATCATCTCAATCGCTTCTTCTCGGTTTCGATAGCACAGAATTTCTCTGCCTATATCAAATTCCATCGCTAAATCGGGATTATACGTCGTCAAATACACGCCGCCCCCGGTAGCAGCGCTATCTCTGAACTTGCGCGCTGTGTTGACATTAAAATCGACACAGTCAAAGAACTTGCCCAATACGCCTATCGGAACCACATTCAACTGACTGTCGTCGGCCCGGAGATTCCGCTGGAGGCAGGGATAGTTGACGAATTCACACGTCGCAAATTGAAGATATTTGGCCCGACCAAAGCGGCCTCCGAACTTGAATGGTCCAAGTCGTTCTCCAAGGAGTTTATGCGCCGCCACAACATTCCCACCGGTAGCTTTCGTGTCTTTACCAATCCCAATCATGCCATAACTTTCTGCCGAACGGCGCCATACCCGCTGGTTATCAAAGCTGACGGACTGGCTGCCGGCAAGGGCGTGGTGGTGGTCGACGATTTTATTGAGGCCTGCAAGTCGATTGATGATTTCATGACCAGGCGCAAGTTCGGTAAAGCGGGGGCGAAAATCGTCGTTGAAGAGTTCCTGTGCGGACGCGAAGTATCTGTCATGTGTTTCAGTGATTCAGAGAAAATATGGGCGCTCCTGCCATCGCAGGACCATAAACGAATCGGCGAGGGAGACAGCGGGCCGAACACGGGCGGCATGGGAGCATATTGCCCGGTAGAGTTCGTCGATGAAGTACTGATGAGGGAAATTACATCGCGTGTCCTAGCGCCATGTATCGCCGGACTCGCCTCCGAAGGACGTCCATACAAAGGTGTATTGTATGCCGGATTAATGTTGACCGAGAATGGGCCGAAAGTCCTCGAATTCAACTGTCGTTTTGGAGACCCCGAGACACAGGTGGTCCTGCCCCTTTTGAAATCGGACCTTGCTCAGATCATGCTCAAGATTGCCAACCACCAACTGCCCGGCCCCTCGAAAAAGACCCAAAAACCCCCTCCAGATGCGGAAAACCGCCTTGCGAAAAAATCAGTCCCCGAGGAAAAAGAAGATACCACGCAAGAACGCGCCGAACCCATCTATCTCAGAGATCTGGTAAGTGACTATGAATATGACCCGGAAAGCGATGCGGCAACTGCTGCTGAACATACTCTCGAATGGCGTCCCGGCGCTGCCGCCACGGTTACACTGGCATCCGAAGGCTATCCTGGCAAAGCCTCGATCGGTAAGAAAATTTCCGGAATCAGCTCCAAATCAGATGCATCGAGCATTGTTTTTCATGCCGGTTCCAGAAAAATCAACGGCGCCTGGGTCACTTCCGGCGGCCGGGTGTTGAATGTCACAGGCCTGGGTCCGACCATTGCCGGGGCCTTGTCCGCAGCTTATGCCACTGTGGGGAAAATCTCGTTTTCCGGGATGCAGTATCGCCGGGATATTGGCCGGCAGGTTTCCGACCGAAAAATTGAAAAGGCGGTCAAATAGCAGATGATAAGGACCGCCGGGATTGAGGCGCGTATAAGATCAGGCGCTGAACCGGCGGACAATTAAACTTGCGACTGTTTGTTGTTTTCGTATTTCGTAAGCATTTATTAAATGGCGCTCATGCTGTCTGCTAACTTTCCCGGAGACAGTGAAACTATTCAGCAATGATTCTTCTTGAATAGATACTGGATAAATTAAAGAGGAGATGTAATTCATGTCTGCAACAGAATCTCAGGTTTTCAAAAATGGAGAGCTGCGCCCCAACCATCCCGGCAAGCCTTTGGTGTTTATCTCCGTGTTTTTCACCATTGCTCTGCTGTCAGTTCCGCTGTTTTCGCAGGAGGCGGAGCCTGAGCTGCCGCCGGAAGAGCAGGCCAAACAGCATTTCAACCGCGCCCTGGAACTCCGTCCTGATGAC
>JADFNA010000484.1 GCA_022563625.1 Candidatus Zixiibacteriota bacterium | reverse complement strand
CTGCGTATTGTACCATGCCGGGCGGACGTGAGTTGATGCAACAACCGAGTTCAGAAAGCACCCATTTCACATGACAGATTTTCGACTGGCCACGTTTTCGGCCGATGTGACGATTCCGCTCGGTCATCGCTGCATGGGCATTCTGCCGACGAAGTCGAAGGAAATCGTCGATCCGCTGTATGCACACGGGTACGTCTTGCAAGGCGACTTTGATCCGATTGTGCAAGTAGCCGTCGATTGGTGTGAAATTCGGAATGAGGCTTTCGAACGTTGGAGAGAACTCTTAGCCGCTGCCGCAGGAACGAAACCGGAACGGGTGCTGTTGAGTTCTCTGCATCAGCATGATGCGCCGGTTACCGATCTTGGCGTCGAAAACCTGTTAGCGAAAGTCGGACTGTCCGGCGAAATGTTCGATTACGAATTCCACGAGCGAACGGTCAGAAAAGTTGCTGAGTCGCTCCGGGAGAGTTTGAAGCATTCTCAACCGGTTACGCACATCGGTTTGGGACAGGCCCAGGTCGAAAAAATTGCTTCGAACCGCAGGCATGTCTTTCCCGAGCCTGGCGATCGGCTGTGGCGTCCGGATACCCGCCACCACATCCTCACCCTGGGCATTCTGCAGGTATTCACCAAAGAATTCATTCTCACCGGTCGAGGGATTGCGGGTAAAGCCAACTCCGGTCCCGGACTTGGGACCGCTGTTGCCGAACACCATGGCCTGAATGGTAACGGCCGTGCCAAGATGTGACGGAATATCATTCATACGCCGGTAGCTGATCGCCCGCGGATTATTCCATGATTTGAAAACGGCGTCACGTGACAGGCGCAGCTGTGTCATTGGATCATCCGGAAATTCCTCGCCGGATTTGCGCTTGATGATCGACTTGAACCGGCTGATGATGTCTTTGAGGTCTTTGACCTGCAGTGACGAATCATTTTTTATGCGCCGGTCTTTCTTGATCTTCTCTACAGAGGCTTCAAAGAAGCCTCTGTCAATCCCGAGCACAACGTTTCCGAACATTTGAATCAGGCGCCGGTAATTGTCATGCGCGAAGCGTGCGTTACCGGTCTTATTCACCAGTCCGTCCAGCGTTTGCTGATTGAGTCCAAGATTGAGAATGGTATCCATCATGCCCGGCATGGAAAACTTTGAACCGGAGCGGACCGACAAGAGCAGCGGGTTTTCAGGATCACCGAATAGCGCTCCGGCCTGTTTTTCCAGTTTCCTGACGTTTTCTTCTAGCTGCTTATCAATCGCCCCCGGTGTTGTCAAACCGGCGTCATAAAACAAGCGGCAGACCGCCGCGCTGATCACGAAACCCGGAGGCACGGGAATACCGGCCGCACTCATCTCACACAGGCCTGCGCCTTTCCCCCCGAGAATGTCAATATCGTCACGTGATCCTTCGGCGCGGCCTGATCCGAAGTGAAAATAATATTTCGCTCCTGATCCCTTGGCCGGTTTTTGATTGCCGGAGGAAGCAACGGCGACGCGGGTGGAAACCGTCTGGCGTGTCAAGCGATTCGGCGAAACGGCCAATCGGTCTGGCGCCTGGCCGGGAGAATTCTTCACCATAGTTTTCTTCACCAGAGTAGTAGAGGCGCGTAATGCTCTGCCGGTTGTTTTGCCGGTCTTGACGGTCTTGGCCGAACTGGTTTTTCTCTTGGATTCAGAGGAGGTTTTCTTCATTTAGCTACACTCGGATAGGGTTTGACCCGGCCTGCAGATTTCCGGGAATAATCGCTTTCGCGCTCTGCGGCGCGAGGAAATCCGTCGGATGTTCGACTATAAGCCCTTGTGGCGCTTATAGTTAGATTTCTACCCTGCGTCCAACACCTCAACATAGGGAAAATTGTGGCGCCTGGCAAGTTCGAAAGCGGGTAAGTTCAAAAGCGCCTGACAACAAAGGCTGGCATAATCAAATAGCTGTTGATTAGGGAAATATCTGCGGTTAGATGTGGAATCGCCAGGGGCCAAAAAAAACTGCGCCGAACCAAAATTTCGGTCCGGCGCAGCGTCATAATTAACAGAGGCGCGGGAATCACATGGTAAAGAGACGTTCGCCGTTAATAATTTTCTCGAGCATCTTGACAGTTTTCTCTACCGGTGAATGCATCAGATCAGCGGTATTGAAAGTCGTACGCACTTTTTCGCGCGGGCAATTGAAGCTGGCCT